>JAGLPP010000080.1 GCA_023137315.1 Bacteriovoracaceae bacterium | reverse complement strand
GCAAACGTAAGCCCAATGAATTCCGGTACGATTGTCGAACGTCTCGACCAAGTCTTAATCACCTTGCTGCTTTTTCTGGAATCATTGATAAGTATCAAAGCCTTTTTTAACAGATGATCATCAACAAATGGTCCCTTTTTTAACGACCTAGTCATATTGTCTCCTTAACTATTTCTTATTCCTGCGTTTCGCAATAAATTTATCAGTACGCTTATTACTTCTAGTTCGATAGCCCTTCGTTGGAACACCCCATGGAGTACATGGATGCCTACCACCTGAAGATCTACCTTCTCCACCACCAAGCGGATGATCTACAGGATTCATTGCAACACCACGAACAGATGGACGCCAACCAAGGTGTCTTTTTCGTCCAGCCTTGCCTAAAACAATCTGCTCATGTTCTGCATTTCCAACCTGTCCAATAGTCGCTCGACAGTTGTTTTTAACTTTTCTCAATTCGCCAGAGGGCATCCTGAGAAGAACATAGTTCTTCTCTTTAGCCATAAGTTGAATAAATGCTCCTGCTGATCTGGCCAATTGTCCACCTGCACCAGGATTCAACTCAACATTATGAATTAATGTACCTTCTGGTATATCTCTAAGCATCTTGCAATTACCAACTTTAATATCAGCGGTCTCGGACGAAATAACGACATCGCCTGTCTTTAGTCCAAGAGGTGCAAGAATATAATTCTTAAATCCATCTGCGTACGCAATAAGAGCAATATTGCAAGTTCTGTTGGGATCATAGAAAAGTCCCTCAACCTTTGCCGGGATATTAGCCTTATCACGCTTGAAATCAATTACCCTATACCTTCTTTTGGCTCCTCCTCCTCTATGTCTGACAGTAATTTTTCCTCTATTATTACGTCCAGCACGGGATTTTTTGGAGTCCATGGCACTTTTAAGTTCTTTTGACTTCGGAGATAACTCCTTATTCACAACAGCAGTCATTTGCCTTCTGGATGGAGTTGTTGGTTTAAACTTCTTTATCGCCATACTTTCCTCTATGTACTAATTAAACACCCTTAAAGAATTCTATTTTTTGCCCTTGAGCAAGTTGCACAAATGCCTTCTTGGTCTTTGATGTCTTCTTTGTGCTTCGCCCATGTCTTTTTAATTTTCCAGGAATAATGCTGGTTTTAATATCCATAACACGAACATCATAAAACTTCTCTACAGCTAACTTGATTTGATTTTTGTTTGCTTTAAGATTTACAACAAAACCGTATCTATTATACTTTTCAGTAATCAAAGAAGCTTTTTCAGTAATCAATGGTTTTACAATTATATCTACTAGCTTCGTCATTTTCATACCAACCTTTTAAGCAAACTCTCGAGTGCGTCTTTCTCGATAATCAAGTTTTCATATTTTACCGCTTCATAAACACTAAAACCTTCAACACTCATTCCCTTCCCGTATTGAAGATTTTTCACTGATCTCAAAGCGAGAGAATTCTTGTCTTTAGTAACAACAAGAGCTGGAAGAAGTCCTTTACCACTCAATAGAGTATGCATTTCTTTTGTCTTGCCGTCAGACTCAATTTTATCAACAACAGTAAGCTTTCCTGCTTGATATTTATCTGCAAGTACAGACTGGATTGCTTTATCGGAAACTTTCTTGTTTATCTTCTGGGAAAAATCTCTGGGAGTAGGTCCAAATGCCACGCCTCCTCCAACAAGAATAGGCGATCTGATTGAACCTTGTCTGGCACGGCCAGTTCCTTTTTGTCTATACGGCTTTGCCCCACCGCCTCTTACTAATGATCTATTTTTTGTAGAAGCATTACCTTGGCGACGATTTGCAAGAGCGGCTTTCACTACTTGATGTACGACAGGAATATTGATGCTCTCAGGAATTAATTCAACATCTGTTTTCATTTTTCCAGTAGCTTCAAATTTTGAATTCAATACTGTAATTTCTGTCATGACTATTTTCCTCTACCCTTATTTATCCCTTAATGGCTTTTGATATTCTAATAAAACTGTTTTTATGCCCTGGGACTGAACCCTTAAGAAGCATATATCCCTTCTCTTGGTTCACTTCAACAACCTCTAAATTTTGCACTGTTTTCTTTTTTGATCCCATATGACCTGGCATTTTTTTATTTTTAAAAATATGGCCAGGACTCGCACAATTTCCAACTGAGCCAGGAGCTCTATGTGTCGACGAACCATGAGTGGCAGGACCACCAGAAAAATTATATCTTTTAATTACACCCTGAAAACCCTTTCCCTTGCTAACCCCTGTCACGTCAATAATTGATGCTGGTTGAAAACTTTCAAGAGATATTTCTTTCCCCAAATGTTCCGGATCAACTCCTTGCATTCTTATTTCTGCAAAACGAAAAAAAGATTTTTCTATACCAGCTTTTTTCAGATGGCCTTCCTTGGGCTTGCTCACTAATTTTGCTCTCTTTTCATTATAAGCAACCTGATAAGCCTCATAGCCATCTTTTTCCTTGACTTTGACTTGAGAAATTATATTTGGAATGAGTTTTACAACAGTAACAGGAACATGACTTCCATCATCATTAAAAATTCTGGTCATGCCCGCCTTAATTCCATAAAAAACTGGAACATCGACACTTACTGATTTTTTTTCGGATTTCTTTTCTTCTGGTGCAGAAACATCTTTATTGTTATCTTCTGTCATCTTTTTCTCCCACAGCATCACCCTGACCTCAGGGATGCATGCATGGTTAACGTTTTTACTCAACCATTACCATATACTAGCAAGATCGATACTAGTACCTAATCTCAACATCAACACCTGAAGACAGGTCTAATTTCATAAGGCTGTCAACGGTTTGCTGAGTTGGATCCAGAATATCAATGAGCCTCTTGTGAGTTCTCATTTCAAACTGCTCTCTAGATTTTTTGTCTTTATGAGGTGATCTAAGAACAGTAAATTTATTAATTTCAGTCGGAAGAGGAATAGGGCCAGCAACTCTTGCTCCAGTTTCTCTAGCAGTCTGAACAATTTCATTCACAGAATTATCCAGTAACTTGTAATCATATGCTCTAAGTTTAATTCTCAACCTGGAAGCTTTCATTCTGCACTACCCTTTTTTAATTTGAATTAGTTAGATATTTTCTTTGTGGCCCTTTGTCAATAGCTTCAATACTTTTTTTAGGCAAAAAATAAAATTTTCCCATATCTTCATCAAAATATGGCCCAACTAATAAATAAATATACCTCGTTTTTCTAAAATTGACTTTGCCAATTGTGGAGGAATTACCTCATATCTATGAAATGTCATCGTAAAATTGGCCCTACCTTGTGTTTTGGAGCGCAAATCAGTACTGTAACCAAACATACCTGCCAAAGGTACTTCGCCATCAATCTGCTCCTTTCCACTTCTATGACTCATTGCGGTAATTCTTCCGCGTTTCATGTTAATATCTGAAACAACATCTCCTGTATAATCAGTTGGAGTAATAACTTCAAGCTGCATAATTGGTTCCATTAATTTTGGAATCGCCTGTCGACAAGCTTCCTTAAAAGCATGGGCCGCTGCAACTGTGTATCCAACTTCTGTCGAACTTAATTCATTGTATTTTGCTTCTTCCAAAACAACCTTTATATCTATAAATGCATAACCCGCAAGAATTCCACCAGGAGCCGTATCTTTAACACTTTTTTCTATCGCATCAATAAAATTCTGTGGAAGTTCTCTCTTTTTGACCTTTGATTCAAATTGAACTCCGGATTGATGATCACATTTTTCAACCGTTAAAGTACAATTGCCAAATTGCTCTTTTCCATTTAATTCCTTTTTAAAAGTGTAGGATGCTGTGGCTTTTTCGGTAATTGTTTCCCTGTAGGATACCTGAGGTTTACCTACATTTATTCCAACTTTGAATTCTCTTCCTATTCTATCAACAATTATTTCCAAATGAAGCTCACCCATTCCATAAATTAAAAGCTGTCCTGTCTCCTTATTGTTTCTAAAATTAAAAGAAGGATCTTCAAATTTAAGTTGATCCAAAATATTTAAAAGTTTTTTTTCATCTGCAGAAGTTTTAGGTTCAACAGCAATAGATATTACGGTTTCTGGAAAATCCATTAAATCATAGATAATCGGTCTGTGTTCAAGGCAAAGAGTTTCACCTGTTATTGTTTCTTTTAAACCTACAATTGCTACAATTTGTCCGGCAGAGGCAGTCTGCAATTCTTTTCTCTTGTTTGAATGCATCTGTAGAATTTTTGATACACGCTCTCTTTTATTTTTAAGAGGATTGAAAATATTCTGTCCAACTTTAAATTCACCTGAATAAATTCTTATATAAGTTATGCTTCCAACAAATGGATCAGTTGCCACCTTGAAAGCAAGGGCACTAAAAATTTCTTTTGGATCAGGTTTGCGAATTTCTTCCTTATCTGGATTTTTAACATTATGTCCCTTGATTTCCCCTCTATCAACAGGTGACGGCAAGTAGTCCACCACCGCATCCAAGAGTGGCTGCACACCTTTATTTTTAAAAGCGGCTCCACAAAAAACAGGAATGAAATCCTTTTCAATAACAGCTTTTCTTATCACTTTTTTTATCTGTTCAACTGTAACTTCTTTTCCTTCCAAATACATTTCCGCAAATTCATCGTCATAATCGGCCAGAGTCTCAATCAATTCCTCTCTTAATACTTCACAATTATTATTAAGATGCTCAGGGATTATTCCATATTCAAAAGTAGCCCCCATATCATCTTCATTCCAATAAATGGCCTGCATGGTTACCAAGTCAATAACACCTTCAAACTTATCCTCTGCCCCGATTGGATACTGAACGGCACAGGCTGTCTTCGAAAATTTTTCTCGAATATCTTTTACGCAATAATCAAAATCAGCACCAATACGATCCATCTTATTAATAAATGCAATTCGTGGAATTTTATATTTATCGGCTTGTCGCCAGACTGTTTCTGACTGTGGTTCCACGCCAGAAACACCATCAAAAACACCTATTGCTCCATCGAGAACCCGTAACGATCTTTCCACTTCAATCGTAAAATCAACGTGTCCAGGAGTGTCTATGATATTAATAGTATGATTATTCCAACGACATGTTGTGGCCGCAGAAGTTATGGTAATTCCCCGTTCTTGTTCCTGAATCATCCAATCCATGACAGCATTACCATCATGAACTTCACCAATCTTATGACTTTTTCCTGTATAATAAAGAATTCTTTCAGTGGCAGTTGTCTTGCCTGCGTCAATATGAGCCATTATACCAATGTTGCGAATCAGCTTCATTTTTTTTCACCAGTCATGAACTATACTATATAATTACAAATTATTTAATTTTAAATAAAAAATGCAGCTGTATCTTATCAAAAAATGATCTGGAGGTATACTACCATCAAGGTAGTATCTTATGATTGTTTTCCACTAAAAATCGAATTAAAAAAAATGAATTACCACTTCAGGTGAGCAAAAGCCTTATTGGCCTCAGCCATCTTGTAAACATCTTCTCTTTTCTTGACGGATCCACCGCGGCTATTAGCTGCATCAATAAGCTCATTGGCTAATTTATCCATCATATTTTTTCCACTACGTTTTCTTGCATTCTCTCTAATCCATCTAATTGCGAGAGATTGACGTCTAACTGGTCTTACTTCAACTGGAATCTGATAAGTTGCGCCACCAATCCTTCTGGATTTTACTTCAATTGCAGGTTTTACATTTGAAAGAGCCTTTTTGAAGATCTTAATTCCTTCATCATTGGTTCTCTCTTCTATGAGATCAAAAGCACCATAAACAATCTTCTCAGCAGTTGTTTTTTTACCACCAAACATAACACCGTTTATGAATTTCATAAGAACAATGTCTTGATATTTTGAATCTGGTAAAACTTCTCTAACTTCTGCCTTATGCTTTCTACTCATATTATCCTCTCAAAATAATTTTGTTATCCGATTATTTTTTTGGTCTTTTACAACCATACTTCGAACGACCTTGACCACGTTTTTCAACTCCACTCGCATCCAAAGCACCTCTTACGGTGTGGTAACGAACACCAGGAAGATCCTTAACCCTACCTCCACGAATTAGAACAATAGAGTGTTCCTGAAGATTGTGTCCTTCTCCTCCAATATAGGAAGTTACTTCAAAACCGCTGGTCAATCTAACTCTACAGACCTTACGCATCGCTGAGTTCGGTTTTTTTGGGGTAGTTGTATAAACCCTGGTACAAACTCCTCTTCTCTGAGGACAAGCCTTCAGTGCCGGAGCCTTGGTTTTCGATGACTTATCTGTTCTACCCTTACGTATTAACTGATTAATTGTCGGCATTTGTATGTACTCCTTAAATCTGCAGATTTCCATCTACAATATCATCCTACCTGACAGTATGTTTGTGTAGCACAACATACTAATCAGAGCAAGCATTTTATACCATCAATACAACCTCTTCATCCTGTGGTGTATCTTCTTCCTCAACCATGGCATCATAATCACGATATCGTGAGATACCGGTACCGGCAGGTATCAACCTACCCATAATAACATTTTCTTTCAGACCACGAAGAGAATCACGCTTCCCTTCAAGTGCTGCCTGGGTAAGAATCTTGGTTGTTTCCTGAAACGAAGCAGCTGATAGAAAAGAATCAGTTGTTAAAGAAGCTTTTGTAATTCCAAGAAGTTGAGCTCTAGCCGTCGCAAGTTCAAGGCCCTCCTCCTGTAGTTTCTGATTCACTTCCTCCAGTTCCCTCTTTGTAACTGTATCACCAATAATAAGACTGGAATCACCTGAATTAATAATTTCAACCTTCTTCACCATTTGACTGACAATTACCTCGAAATGTTTATCGTCAATCCTAACACCTTGTAGTCTGTAAACTTCCTGAATCTCATCTACAACATATCTAGCCAGATGCTTGAGGCCGAGAACGCGAAGAATATCGTGAGGATTGCTTGGTCCATCCATTATTGGATCACCTGCACGAATATAGTCCCCCTCATTAACAATCACATAACGTCCTTTTGGAATAGAGTAAACAACCGGCTCTGTTCCATCATCAGGACGTATGATTATTCTTCTATTACCTCTAAGCTCAGATCCAAACTCAATTGTACCCGCCAAATCAGCAATCTGTGTGGCATTGCTTGGTTTTCTCGCTTCAAAAAGTTCCGCAACTCTTGGCAGACCACCGGTTATATCTTTCGTTTTAGTTGTTTCACGCTGAACCTTGACAACCGGACTACCTGCTTCAATATCATCACCATCGCTGACCACAATATTTGCACCAACGGGAATTCTATATACAGCTTGGCGTTTTCCCCCCGGAACAGGCAACGGATTTCCATCATCACCAATAATTACTATCCTCGGCTGTAATGAAACATCTTTGGATTCAACAATCACATTATGAGTCAAACCTGTAACAACATCAACTTGCTCACTTAGAGTACTACCAACAATAACATCCTCAAATTTAACTTTTCCGGATACTTCTGTAAGAATTGGAATGGCAAACGGATCCCATTCAATAATTCTATCACCAACATTAATTTTATCCCCTTCCTTGAAGAAGATTTTTGCACCATATACTGCCGGATATCTCTCTTTTTCCACTCCCTGCTCATTCTTAATAACGAGTTCACCAATTTTATTCATAATGATCATTTGATCTTTATCTACATTCGCAATCTGAACATTATCAAAGAAAATAGTACCTGAAATACGTGATTCTGTTTTACTAATCTGTGTACCGGTACTTGCAGTACCACCAACGTGGAACGTTCTCATGGTAAGTTGTGTTCCAGGCTCACCAATTGATTGCGCAGCAATAATTCCAACAGCCTCACCCATGCTGACCAACTTACTCCTTGCCAAATCACGTCCAAAACACATTACACAAAAACCAAAACGTTCCTTACAAGTAAGGACTGACCTGACTTTAATTTGGTCTACACCATGATCCATAAGTGTTGGAACATCGTCCTCAACAAACAAGTGGTTTCTTGGAAATAAAACGGAGCCATCAGCAGCCAGAACATCACTGGCCACAACTCTTCCCATTACACGCTCACTCAAATGTTGAACAATTTCACCTGCCTCAATTCTGGAAGTCAGGATGATACCATCAGTAGTTTCACAATCAGAACCACGAATAATACCGTCTTGGGCAACATCAACCAAACGACGTGTCAGATACCCGGAGTTTGCTGTTTTAAGTGCTGTATCGGCTAAACCCTTACGGGCACCGTGAGTGGATGCAAAATATTGAAGAACAGACAGACCTTCTCGAAAGTTTGATGTAATTGGAGTTTCAATAATTTCTCCTGATGGTTTCGCCATCAAACCCCTCATACCTGCCAACTGTCTCATCTGGGTAATCGAACCCCTTGCACCGGAATCCGCCATCATAAAAATTGCGTTAAAGGATGGTGCAACAACAGACTCACCCTTTTCCCCAACAAATTCATGTGTGGAAATTCTATCGATCATAACCTTGGAAAGACGTTCGTTGGTTTGGGCCCAAACATCAACAATCTTGTTGTATCGCTCACCATTTGTAATAGAACCATCGTTATATTCATCTGTTATCTGATCAACTTCCTCGTATGCACCGTCAAGAATTCCTTTTTTCTCCTGGGGAATTATCATGTCATGAATGTTAATCGATATACCGGCTTTGGTTGCAAACTCATAACCAAGTCTCATAATATGGTCTGCCAATAGAACGGTATCCTTTTCGGTACCTTTTCTATAGGTAATATCAATAAGTTTTCCAAGTGCCTTTTTATCAAGAATCTTGTTTATATCTGAATACTCAAGACAATCTGGAACAACATCATGAACAAACATTCGCCCAACAGATGTATCAACAAGTTTTCCTTCAATTCTAACTTTAACCGGAGCTTGAAGATGTAGATTACCTGTATAGTAAGCATACTGTGCTTCTTCTTTGGACGAGTATATTTTTCCATATCCACGTGCAAAAGGTCTCATTCTGGTCATGTAATATAATCCAAGAACAATATCCTGGGTTGGAACAATGATTGGAGTTCCATCTTTTGGAGAAAGAATATTATTCGTGGACATTACAAGGCATCTACATTCCACCTGCGCTTCAAGAGAAAGTGGAACGTGGACAGCCATTTGGTCACCATCAAAGTCCGCATTAAAAGCAACACAAACCAATGGATGGAGCTGTATGGCCTTTCCTTCGATAAGAATTGGTTCAAATCCCTGAATACCAAGTCGGTGAAGCGTTGGAGCACGGTTAAGAAGAACAGGATGTTCCTTGACAACCTCTTCTAAAATATCCCAAACCTCCTGTTTCTGCTGGTCAACCATTTTTTTGGCAACTTTGATAGTTGTACAATGTCCTCTATCAATAAGTTTGTTGTAAATAAACGGCTTAAAAAGCTCCAGTGCCATTAGTTTCGGTAAACCACATTGATGGAGCCTAAGATTTGGACCAACAACAATAACTGAACGTCCGGAATAATCAACACGTTTTCCCAAAAGGTTCTGACGAAAACGTCCCTGCTTTCCTTTAAGCATATCAGAGAGTGATCGAAGTGGACGTTTATTGGCACCAGTAAAAATTTTACCTCTTCTTCCGTTATCAAAAAGAGCATCCACAGCTTCCTGAAGCATTCTCTTTTCATTCCTGATAATAATCTCAGGTGCGTTAAGTTCTTTTAAACGCTTAAGTCTATTATTCCTGTTGATTACCCTACGATACAAATCATTCAAATCCGACGTGGCAAATCTTCCAGCTTCCAGAGGAACCAAAGGACGAAGATCCGGTGGAAGAACTGGAATAGCTTCCATCATAAACCATTCAGGTTTATTATCCGATTTCATAATGGATTCAACCACTTTAAGACGTTTAACAAGATTGGCTCGTGCCATTTCAGTGGTTACCGTCTTGAGAGCCTTTCTTAATTCTTTGTATTCCTGATCAACATCCACCTTTCTGAGAATATCCCTAATGGTTGTTCCTCCCATACCAGCAGTAAATTCAACACCCTGTTCTTTAAGTTCAATATACTGTTGCTCGAGAATCACCCTGCCAATATCCAAACCACCATCTGTTCCGTGAGTGGCTGATGATGTTACGATATAGGCTTCATAATATAAAACCCTTTCAAGTTCTTTCAGGGAAAGATTTAAAAGACCACCAATTCTTGAAGGAAGCGAGCGTAGAAACCATATATGTGCCACTGGCGTAGCAAGCTCAATATGACCGCATCTCTCTCTACGTACTTTTGAAAGTGTAACTTCTACGCCACATTTCTCGCAGACGACTCCACGGTGCTTCATACGCTTGTATTTTCCACAAATACATTCATAATCCTTTACCGGGCCAAAAATTTTAGCACAGAAAAGACCCTCTCGTTCCGGTTTAAAAGTTCTATAATTAATCGTTTCAGGCTTCCTGACCTCTCCAAACGACCACTCTCTGATCGTATCAGGAGATGCCATCTTTACTGATACTGTTTCGATACTAATTGGATCTTTCGGCTTATCAAAAAAATTCAGAAGATCTTTCATATACTATTTCCTTATCCTGTTAAGTAATTTTAAACTAGTTAAACTGCTCTTCCTCAATATTTTCATCGAGTTTAATATCAAGACAAAGCGCCTGGATTTCCCTAATAAGAACGTTAAATGACTCCGGCAAGCCTGGCTCAAGAACCTGTTCTCCCTTGACAATGGACTCATACATCCTCGTTCTTCCAATAACGTCATCAGATTTAACAGTCAGAAACTCTTGTAGTGTATAAGCTGCGCCATAAGCTTCAAGTGCCCAAACTTCCATCTCTCCGAGTCTTTGCCCACCAAACTGCGCCTTTCCTCCAAGTGGTTGTTGAGTAACCAACGAGTATGGACCTGTTGATCTGGCATGAATCTTTTCATCGACAAGGTGATGAAGTTTAAGCATATACATTGAACCTACAGTAACATCTTCAGCAAATGCATCCCCGGTTTTTCCATCAAATAATGTTGTTTTACCGCTTGGATCAAGATCCGCCAATTCAAGCATATGGTGAATATCCTCTTCCTTTGCACCATCAAAAACACTGGAAGCGAAACGAACACCTGAGGAAAGTTGTTTTGCAACATCCCTTACTCTTGCATCACTGGTTTTTTTAAGCCAATTTTTAACTTCGTCCGTTTTGTAAATTTCGTAGATGTAATCTTTAAGCTTATGCACTTCGATTTTATCTTCGAGCATTGTCTTAATCTTCTCACCAATTCCACGGCCGGCCCATCCCAAATGAAGTTCAAGAAGTTGGCCAACATTCATACGAGACGGAACACCTAACGGATTAAGAACAAGATCCACTGGAGTTCCATCTGCCAAATAAGGCATATCCTCTTCCGGAACAACGTTGGAAATAACACCCTTGTTTCCGTGACGTCCTGCCATCTTGTCACCAGCTTGGAGTTTCCTCTTTATGGCAACATAGACGATTACCTTTTTAATCACACCTGGCGGAAGTTCATCCCCCCTATGTAGTTTGGCAATTTCTTCATTGGCTCTGGTTCGGACTCGATTAACCCTGTTTCTCACATCAGCAAAATATTCGCTGATTTTTTCTTCCATTTCCACTTCCAACGGAAGATAGCCTATAAGTTCAAAAGGAATCTGCTTTAAAACTTCTTCATTAATTTCGACAGCCTTTGGCAAAAGCTCGGTTGAACCATCCTCTGAAACAAGCTTATCCGTGGTTTTCTTGCCTTTAAGTGTTTTGGCTATTCTTTGAATAGCAGAAGATTGAATCGCATTTATTTCAATTTTCTCATCTCTTCTTACCAAGGTTGTTTCCTGTTCAATTATCTCCTTTGAACGTGGATCAAGTTCAACACCCTCACGAGTATAAACCTTTGCATCAATAACCGTTCCGTGAACGTGCGAAGGAGATCTCAGTGAAGTATCCTTGACGTCACCAGCCTTATCTCCAAAAATCGCCTTAAGAAGTTTTTCTTCAGGAGATAATTGTGTTTCACCTTTTGGAGTAATTTTACCAACAATAACATCACCTGGATGAATTATTGCCCCAACGCGAATAATACCTGCATCATCAAGATCTTTTAGTGCCTCTTCGCTGACGTTTGGAATATCCCTGGTGACTTCCTCCTTGCCGAGTTTGGTATCGCGTGCTTCGACCTCAAAACTTTCAATATGTATTGAAGTAAAGACATCACGAACAAGAAGAGCTTCATTAATCAGAATGGAATCCTCATAATTGTACCCACCCCAAGGCATGAAAGCGACAAGGACATTTTGTCCCAACGCAATATCCCCAAGATGAGTGGCTGGTCCGTCAGCGATAACTGTACCCTTACTTACCCTGTCCCCCTCTTTCACGAGAGTTTTTTGGTTAACACAGGTGTTTTGGTTGGTTCTTTGATATTTTGTGAGTTTGTAAATATCAACTCCCGATTCTCCCTCTGAAAATCGGTCCCTTTGAATAACAATTCTATTCGTATCAACGAATATGACTCTGCCGGAATTCTTCGCAAAAATAATTGCTCCAGAATCCCTGGCCACAACAGACTCAATACCAGTACCAACAATTGGAGCATCCGTCCTGATCACGGGCACTGCCTGTCTCATCATGTTGGAACCCATAAGAGCCCTGTTCGCATCATCATGCTCAAGAAATGGGATAAGTGAAGTTGCAACAGAAACCATCTGACTTGGAGAAACATCCATCAATTGGATATCTTCCGAACGAGCCAAGGCAAATTCACCAGCATCCCTAACGGGAATATGTTCACCAGTGATTTTCTTGTCTTCGACAAACTTGTTATCAATCTGGGCAATAACTTTTCCTTCTTCCTGAAATGCTGAGAAATACTCCACTTCCTCTTTCAAAACTCCATTTTCCTTAACAACTTTATATGGTGTTTCAATGAATCCGTACTCCGAAACTTTGGCGTACTGTGCAAGAGAAGTAATAAGACCAATGTTCGGACCTTCCGGGGTCTCAACAGGACACATTCTACCGTAATGAGTGGAGTGAACATCACGAACTTCAAATCCGGCCCTTTCACGTGTCAAACCACCTGGTCCCAACGCTGAAAGCCTTCGTTTGTGAGTAACCTCTGCCAACGGATTCGTTTGATCCATAAACTGAGAAAGCTGAGATGAACCAAAAAATTCTTTAATGGCTGCTGCAACTGGTTTTTGATTGACAAGATCATATGGCATCATTGTCTCAATTTCCTGAATTGCCATTCTTTCCCTGACAGCTCTCTCCATTCTGACAAGACCTACACGAAATTGATTTTCAAGTAGCTCACCAACTGCTCTTACTCTTCTATTTCCAAGATGATCAATATCATCAACTTTACCTTTTCCGTTATTAAGATCAACAAGATACTTAACTGTGGTAAGAATATCTTCCTTGCTCAATATTGTTTCTTCATCTGGAATATCCATTCCAAATTTATAGTTGATCTTCATTCGACCAACTTTTGACAGATCGTATCTATCTCCATTAAAAAACAGCGAATTAAACAAGACTTCAGCAGCTTCCACCGATGGAGGTTCGCCTGGACGTAACCTCTCAAAAATTCTAAGGAGAGCATCATCTTTCGTATCTGTCTTATCAAGTAGCAAAGTATTTCTAATTTGATCACCGTAATTAATCATATCAACATATATGACTTTAAATTCAAAAATACCCAGATTTAAAAGTTGATGTACTTTTTCCTCTGTCAGCATCTCATTTGAAATGGCAAGTACTTCACCGGTCTCTTCATCATATATATCGTCAGCTATCACACGTCCTACAATGTCCGAGACTTCTGCTTCTAGTTTCTTAAATCCTGCATCATATAATCTTTTTACAGAAGCTTTTGTAAATTTCTTACCTTTCTTAACAAGAATATCACCATTCTTGGGATGAAGGAGATCCTGAGTTGCTCTTGTCCCGATTAGGAGATTAAAATCAAGCTCTCTGGTAATCTTTTGATTTTTCTTATTATATTTGATGGTCTCAATCTCATAAAAGATATTTAAAAGCTCATTTGTTGTATACCCAAGTGCTTTCAATATTACCGTTGCGTGAAGCTTTCTTTTTCTGTCTATTCTGGCAAAAAGAATATTTTTGTGACCAAATTCAAAATCAAGCCAAGAACCTCTGTGTGGAATTATCCTCGCAGAATACAAGAGCTTGCCACTGGAGTGTTTCTTTCCACCATCATGTTCAAAAACTATCCCCGGCGATCTGTGAAGCTGTGAAACGATAACTCTTTCAGTTCCGTTGTAAACAAAAGATCCAGTTTTCGCCATCAGTGGTATATTACCAAGATAAACTTCCTGTTCTTTTATAGATGAAATTGTCCTCTGTTCTGCACCATCTTCATCGACAATTACATCGTAAAACACTAATCTTACAATCACCTTAAGAGGTGATTCGTAAGAAAGACCTCTTTGTCGACACTCATGAACAGAATACTTTGGCTCTTCCAACGAATAACTCACAAATTCCAAAGAAATCGTCTTGTTAAAATCAAATATAGGAAATACTGATTTAAAAACCGCTTGAAGACCGATATCTCTTCGTTGAGCCGGAGGAATATCTTTTTGCAGAAAATTTTCATAAGATTCTAACTGCAAATTCATCAACGGTGGAGTTGCAAGAACTTCAGGGATGGAGGAGAATGATTTTCGGTACCATTTATTTGGCTGGAACACTTCAGTCATATTTAGTTCTCCAATTCTATTTTTATAAAATACTCACACACAAAAACGTTTCGTTTTTCATGCATAAATTTAACAACCTAAAACAATAAAAACTTTATAGGCATTTACTTAAGTTCAACCTTTGCGCCGACAGCTTCAAGCTTCTTCTTAATTTCTTCAGCTTCCGACTTCTCAATGGCTTCCTTAACATTTTTAGGAGCACCTTCAACAAGATCCTTTGCTTCTTTCAAGCCAAGACCGGTTATTGCCCTGATTTCCTTAATAACATTAATCTTCTTTGGACCAATCTCAGCAAGAACCACATTAAATTCGGTCTTTTCTTCTGCTGATTCAGCTGCACCACCGGCACCGGCAACAGCAACAGGAGCTGCAGAAACACCAAATTTCTCCTCTAATTCCTTAACCAAGTTTGCAAGGTCAAGAACAGACATTTTTGAAATATGTTCAATCATTTGTTCGTTAGCAATAGTCATTGTAATCTCCTTAAATATTTAATCTTGTGTATAATCAGTAAATTATTCTTCTGTTTTTAATTCTTCTGCTGGCGATACTGCCTCATCTTCTTTTTTTTCAACTCCATTCTCTTTTTCATCCTTGATAGCGTTCAATACACGCGCAAACGCGGAAATTGGCGCATTGAATGTAGCAAGCAATGTAGCAAGCATTTGGTCTCTGGATGGTAGAGTTGCAAGTTGTTTTAACTCTTCGGGTGTAAGTTGCTTGTCTTCAAGCATCCCGCCCTTAAGTTCTACTGCCTTCAATTCCTTTCCAGCATCATAAAGACATTTTGCAACAGCAGCGGCATCACTAAAAGCAAAAGCAACAGCATTTGTTCCCCTAAGGCTTTTAAACAAACTCTCTGCTTTGGTACCATCAGCAGCTTTTTCGAAGAGTGTGTTTTTTGTAATGAAAACATTTCCATCCGCTTCGCGAATAGCTTTACGGATATTGTTTGCATCATTAGAACCAACACCAATTAAATTGGTAAGAAAAACCGCATGGGATTTGTCAATGTTAGCCTTCAGGTCATTGACAATTACTTCCTTTTTTGAACGAATCAACATAAGCTCCTCCTTCGTTATTGGAGGGGGATTTCAGGTAGGAATTATCCAAAAAGAACCGACCCTCTTCAACCCCTTTAAACTAATAACATTAATATATCTATGCTATTTCCATTGTATCTATTTTTATACCGAGTCCCATTGTTGTACTAATAGACAACGATTTAAGATAGGTACCCTTTGCGCTGGATGGTTTTGCCTTCATAATTGCTGAAACCATTGCATCAAAATTTTTGCGCAATCTCTCATCATCAAATGATTTCTTACCTACTGGAACATGAACAATACCATTTTTCTCTGTTCTATACTCGACCTTACCAGCTTTTTGTTCACTAACAGCTTTCCCTACATCTTGAGTTACTGTACCAAGTTTCGGGTTTGGCATAAGTCCACGTGGACCAAGAATCCTACCAATTCTTCCTACTTTTCCCATCATATCCGGGCTTGCAATTACCTTGTCAAACTCAAGCCAACCACCTTGGATTTTCTGTATTATGTCATCACCGCCTACAAGATCGGCTCCAGCTTCCTCAGCATCCTTCATTTTGTCTCCGGAAGTAATTACTAATACACGAACATCCTTACCCGTTCCGCCAGGAAGGGAAATCGCGCCACGAATCATCTGATCGGCGTGACGTGGATCCACTCCAAGTCTAAAGGCTAAATCAACAGATTCATCAAACTTTGCATAAGCAAGTTCTTTGACCAACTTCAAGGCCTCGTCAACTGAATAATTTTTTTGTGGATTAAAATTTTTTAAAAGTTCTTGGTGTTTTTTGTTTATTTTTTTTTGCATTACAATCTCCCGGTACAAGCGACTTGCTCTAGACAAATCTCCCAGTTTAACGTGAACAATTTATAATAATATTATTTATAATCTAGCTTAAGCCCCATGGATCGTGCAGAGCCTTCAATGGTTCTCATTCCTGCTTCCAATGTAGCAGCGGTGAGATCCGGCTCCTTTGTCTTGACAATATCTTCCACTATATCTTTTGGAACACTACCCGCGACCTCGCTTCCTGGCCTTTGGGATCCTTTTTTCAATTTCAACTTATCCAATATCAGGTATGAAGCTGGAGGTGTCTTGGTAACAAATGAAAATGATCTATCTGAATAGACCGTGATTATTGTTGGTAGAAGAACACCGATACTCTTTTGAGTTTTGGCATTGAAAGACTTGCAGAACTCCATAATATTTACACCTTTTTGTCCTAGCGCCGGACCTATTGGAGGTGCTGGGTTCGCCTTCCCACCAGGTATTTGCAATTTAATAAAACCTGTAACTTTCTTTGCCATACTTACTCCTCAATTTATTCCAAAATACGCACTACGAAACTTTTTCCACCTGTGTATGATCAAGTTCAACAGGAGTGGGTCTTCCAAAGATGGAAACGTTAACTCTAACCTTTCCCTTATCATTCACCGCTTCAACTGTTCCAATAAACGAAGCAAAAGGTCCTTCAATTACCCTGACTGTTTCACCTTGAGAGTAATTAATACTAGTACGTTGCTGATTAAAACCTTCTTCCGCCTGATTTGTCATATAGGCAGCTTCTTCATCCGTCAAGGGCTGTGGTTTATCTGACGTGCCGCCAACAAAACCTGTAATTTTATCGGTACCCTTGACTAAATGCCAAGCATTTTCACTCATTATCATTTTTACCAATACGTATCCAGGAAAGAACTTCTTTTTAATTTTCCTCTTCTTGCCGTTTACGTTTGAGATGACTGTTTCTTCAGGAACTAGAATATCAGAAAAACATTCAGTTAATTTCTGATTAATTATCATTTCTTTAAGAGTTTTTGCGACCTTGTTCTCCTGTCCGGTCATCGTTTTAACGACATACCATTTGAAATCAGGGGAGTCACCATTTGCCAATATCTTTTCTTCCGCTTGCTCAACAGCCTCTTCTTCAACTTTCACTTCCGACTCATCCGAAAGATCATTTTGTGATTCACTCTCTTTAATCAATTCTTCCTTCTTTTCTTGATCATCCGTCATCTTCACATATTCCCGTTATACTAATAAATAAAGCTTAAAATTTTTCTGAAAATAAAATCCACAAGAACAAGAATACCGCTCGCAATTGCGACGCCAATAACGATCCCTATGGTTGCTTTTAATACAGCGTCCTTATCAGGCCAGATCACCTTAACAAGTTCACCATAAACTTCACTCAGATATTTCACTGCATTTTTATTTTTAAAAACAGCAATAAAAACACCTATACCTAGAACTGCTCCGAAAGCTTGGGTTGCCATTACGAAATTACTAATTTTCGCTTCCAAATCAAACCATTCACCCAACTGGCCCAAAAAACGAATACACATGTATGCGGCAAGAACACCGATAAATGCAATAAATGCATTTGTCCATTTCGCTCTGTCTTCACTTTTAAGAATAGACATACTTCCCCTCGCTAGACATCTACTGAGTTACCGTATATGCAATAGAATTCAAACTTTGTCCACAACTATTACATTAGTTAACAGTTTGACAAGATTAATATTTTATTTTTCAGTCCCACTGTGTACTGTTTTGCGTTAATTTTAAATAGTTCTCAATTATCAAATTGGCGGGCGCACCAGGATTCGAACCTGGAACCTACTGATTTGGAATCAGCCGCTCTACCAATTGGAGCTATACACCCAAAAAAATGGCCGATTGAAAGATCGGCCATAAACGTTACAATTTTTTTTAACTTACTCAAGAATTTCAGAAACGGTACCTGCACCAATTGTTCTTCCACCTTCACGAACAGCAAAACGAAGTCCCTTTTCCATTGCAATCGGGGTAATTAGTTCTGCATTAAAAGTAGTGTTATCACCTGGCATAACCATTTCAACACCCTCATCAAGTACAACTGCTCCGGTAACATCAGTAGTTCTGAAATAAAACTGTGGTCTGTAACCCTTAAAAATCGGAGTATGACGTCCACCCTCATCTCTAGTAAGAATGTAAACCTCTCCTTTAAATTTTGTATGAGGCTTAACAGTACCTGGTTTAATAATACATTGTCCGCGCTCAACTTCTTCACGCTTTTTACCACGTAGAAGAAGACCAACATTATCACCGGCACGGCCTTCATCAAGAAGCTTTCGAAACATTTCAACACCGGTAATAACTGTCTTGCAGGTTTCGCGAATACCGATAATTTCAACCTCTTCTCCAACCTTGACGATACCTCTTTCAACTCTACCTGTAACAACTGTTCCACGTCCGGAGATTGAAAAAACATCTTCAATAGGCATAAGAAATGGCTTGTCAATTTCTCTTGCAGGAGTCGGAATATACCTGTCAACTTCTGCCATCAGTTTTGCGATTGTTTCGCTACCAATCTTGGCATCACCCTTCTCCATGGCAACAAGTGCTGATCCAGATACAATTGGAATATCATCGCCTGGAAAATCGTAAGAGGAGAGAAGTTCTCTAACTTCCATTTCAACAAGTTCAAGAAGTTCCTCATCATCAACCTGATCTACCTTATTAAGATAGACAACCATTGCTGGAACACCAACCTGACGTGCAAGAAGAATGTGCTCGCGAGTCTGAGGCATTGGGCCGTCAGCTGCAGAAACAACAAGAATTGCACCATCCATCTGGGCAGCACCAGTAATCATATTTTTGACGTAGTCGGCGTGTCCTGGACAATCGACGTGAGCATAGTGTCTGTTCTCTGTTTCATATTCAACGTGAGCAGTATTGATTGTGATACCCCTCGCCTTCTCTTCAGGAGCAGAGTCTATTTCTTCATAACTCATGACTGCTGTTTTACTGTTCTCTGCAAGAAGCATCGTAATGGCCGCTGTCAGGGTTGTTTTGCCGTGGTCAACGTGTCCGATAGTTCCAATGTTCACGTGTGGTTTCGAACGATCAAATTTTTCCTTTGCCATTTAAAATCTCCTTCAAGTATGGATTAAAAATTAAACTAAACTACAATATTCTATGCCATAAAAAAACAGTATCCGCTAGATTTATTATTGATTCAAGCAGAAAAAAACCTGTCTGTTTCAGGCAGTTATTAAAAAACTAAACATCTAATTATGGAGCTCACGATGAGAGTCGAACCCATGACCTCTCCCTTACCAAGGGAGTGCTCTACCACTGAGCTACGCGAGCTTACATAAAAAACCGTCGAAAAAAATCGACACACGCCACTCTAAAGGTGGAGCGGGAGACGAGATTCGAACCCGCGACATCAACCTTGGAAGGGTTGCACTCTACCAACTGAGTTACTCCCGCATTAATAAAGATGGTGGCGAGGGGTGGATTCGAACCACCGAAGGTTTACACCGGCAGATTTACAGTCTGCTGCCTTTGACCGCTCGGCAACCTCGCCATCAACCATTTGATTTTGTGGAGCTGGCTATAGGAGTTGAACCTACGACCTGTGGTTTACAAAACCACTGCTCTACCAACTGAGCTAAGCCAGCCCAAAAAATCAAACATCATGGTTACAAAGAAAACTTATAAACGCACTGAATTCATTAATCAAGAAATTTCTGCCGGGATGGCACACTTTTGGATTCAAACATATGCGCGTCAATTAGCCGACAAAAACTTTTCCATGGCAATAGCTGATGCAACAGAAACATTAAGTGATTTAATTGAACCTTTGGATGGAAGCATCATTATTTTTTCCAAAATCCTGTTTACAGCATGTGATAATCCCTTATCTTCGGCTCCCATTACCAGGCAAAGACTTTTTTGCGGATCAACAACAACATTTTCATCCTCAGCATGCTCGGAAAATCCGACACATTCAACTCCAAGTTGAATCATCTTTTTCAATACTTTGGAAAGATTTGGACATGTAACAATTTTAACATGCTCGGTCGCACCTGATGCTATTCGAAAAAAGGATGGAGTCGGCCCAAAAATGCCCTTTACGGGAAGTACGAGGTAATCAACTCCGTAAAAAGCTGCCGTCCGCAATACTGCGGCTCCATTATGAACATCTGTCACCTGATCCAGGGAAAATATCTTTAAACGTTTTCCACATTCCAAATCACGATAGATGTGGGAAACATTCAAAATTTTCAGCCGTCCAGATTCCAAAAACATTCCCGAAGGAACCCTTTGGTATTCCCGGCCAATTTTTTTATAGCTCTTTTGGGCCTCGGAATGCAATTTTGTCGAATCAACAATTTCAACCTTAAAATAGGGTTGCGACAGGTCCAGTTTTTTCCTTTTAAGCTCTGAAAGTGCATCTTTGGTCAAAACCAACCTTATATTCTGTCTTTTTGGATTTTTTATCGCCTCCACGATACTGTGAATGCCAACGATCAGATCCATATTGTCTCCGGTAAATTCAGTTTCATTCATGAATTTAAACCTTTGACACTTTTTTTTCTTCGGCCCTTTTCTGTTCAAGCCAGGATTTTATTTCTTGAACCAACTTCTCCCTCTTCATCTTCTTGACTTCGCCAGTCCGTCGATCACGAATCTCAAAATTTTGATCCTTGGAGTAATCTCTTTCTCCCAGCGTAAGTCTTAAAGGAAGCCCCAACAGGTCTGCATCCTTAAACTTAAAACCAGGCCCGACATTTCGATCATCCATGACAACTTCCAATCCGGCCTTCCTGAGTTCGCCATAGACTTCACCTGCCATTTTCATAAATTCTTCGTTCTTGGAAATAACTACAAAATGAAGATCGTATGGAGCAATCGCAACCGGCCATATAATTCCATCCTTGTCATTATTCTGCTCAATTGCAGCAGCAGCAGTTCTGGTTGTTCCAATACCATAACAACCCATAATGGGATTTACTGTTTTCCCATTTTTATCAAGAACCGTAACATTCATGGATTTTGTATACTTGTCACCAAGCTGAAATATATGTCCTACCTCAATTCCACGAATTTCCTTCAATGTACCTTTTTTGCACACAGCACACCGATCATCCTCATATACCAAACGAAGATCTGCCGTTTGAATATTTTTATCATCACGCGAAGGAATAAATCCCATGTAATGTTTATCCTTTGAAAGTCCACCAATCACGTAGGCTGCATCCATATTGATCTCTCTGTCATAGATGACATTAAATTTTCCCTTCTGGAGATTATAAGGACCTATAAAACCAACAGGAATATCCAATCTTTTAAAATCAGCATCTGTTGCCACTCTTAAGTGGTCACACCCCAAATATGATTTTAATTTGATTTCATTAAGCTCATCATCTCCCAACAACATGGCAAGGATAAATTCCTCTTCTGTTCCTGTAATGGAAGAATAGACAACTGACTTCAGGGCATGATGCTCAGGCACCTTAAGAAAACCGGCGACCTCTTCAATCGTTTTCTTGTCAGGAGTATCAACCAACTTTAAATCGCCTGATGTATTAAAATCAAGATTCCTGTGGCCCTCCGCTGCTTCAATATTCGCAGCATAACCACATTCGGGACACTTCATTACTTTATCTTCACCGAATTCGGCAACAACTTGAAATTCCTGGGTTTTTGCTCCAGAAAAGGCCATCGCGCCGCCATCTGCATCAACAACAATAAATTTCAGTCCCATACGAGTCCAGATATTGGAATAAACATGGAACATTTTTTCATAACCATCATCAAGACATTTCTTATCCAAATGAAAGCTGTAGGCATCCTTCATCGTAAATTCACGAGAACGCATAACCCCGTAACGAGGACGAATTTCATCGCGGAACTTAGTATTGATTTGGTACAAACAAACAGGTAATTGTTTGTAGGAGTTAATGGATTTTCTAAAAATATCAACGACGGATTCCTCATTGGTTGGACTGACACAAAGCTCACGTCCAGCTCTGTCTTTAATTTTGAGCATTTGTCCTTCCATCTTGTCCCAACGCCCGGATTCATGCCAAAGTTCTCCCGGAGTAAGTACCGTCATCGCAAGCTCGTAACAATCGGCCTTATTGTGTTCTTCACGAATGATATTTTCAATCTTGTGAATAACTCTCAATCCCATAGGCAGATAGGCGTATAACCCAGCCGCCTCCTTATATATGAGTCCGGCCCGAATCATTAGCTTATGTGACGGAATTTCAGCATCGGCAGGTGTTTCTTTGAAAGTTTGCCAAAAACCTTTTGAGAGTTTCATTTTTTCTATCCTTATTTATTGGAAAACAGGTGCCATTGCGCTTGGAAGTTCAAAGGCCTCAACAGTTTCCCTCTGCAGGGATGAGGCAGAAACAATCTCATACGCAGATGGATTGGCCAGAAGCTTTCTACAAAGCATATTGTGAAGAAGATGTCCTGATTTGTATGTGGTAATCTTTCCAGCGACCTCAAAACCCATAAGACTGATGTCACCAATGGTATCCAGAATTTTGTGACGAATAAATTCATCAGCAAAACGAAGTCCTTCTGGATTCATCACTTTAAAATCATCCAAAACAATCGCATTATCGAGGGAACCTCCCTTGATGAGTCCCTTGCGCTTTAAGAAGTCAACATCCCGCAGAAAACCGAAGGTACGGGCACGACCGATTTGTTCAATAAAATTCTCACAGCTAAATTCAAAGACTTTATTCTGTTGCTTAATAACCGAATGCGCAAAAATAATCGTCGAATCGATAATCAGCTTTGAGGATGGCACAATCTGCGCCCACTTATCATCCAGCTCAACTCTTACCGGTTCAAGTACAACCAAAAATTTCTTTGACTTGTTAAGATTGGTTACGCCTGTCTCTTTCAGGAGAAAAACAAATGAAGCACCTGAACCGTCCATTATCGGAATTTCCGGACCATTTACTTCACAATAAACATTGTTAATTCCCAAACCATATAAAACCGCCAACAGATGCTCAACAGTATGGATTGAGTTTAATCCTGAACCAATCGTAGTGTTATTTTCAGTAGCACCAACTGTCTCTGCCGTCGCCCTTATTACTGGCGCGTTAGGTAAATCAGTTCTTTTGAATTGAATTCCAAAGTCAGCTTCCGCTGGATTTATCGTAAGCACAACTTTCTTACCCGAATGCAGCCCCAAACCGGTTACTGTTACTTTCTTGGATAGAGTTCTTTGATAAAGCATCTGATAAATCCTAAATATTTTAGTAAGTTATATCCTATGCCAACAGCTCATTTTTTGACAACAGATATAATCAGTATAAACAAAGATTTTATAGTGCACAGCATTAAGCAATTCTTGCCTCACTGGTAAATATCTCTGATAAACTGATATTCGTGTTACCAGAGATGTTTATCAGATAATAGCATCCACCGTAGAAAAAAAATGAATATTTGGGTAATATTTACAAATATCAAGAGGTTGTTTCACTTCACTCATTCAATAACAATAGTTGATATGTGAAAAAAATTGGCAATAATAGTTATCACCTCCTTAAAAAACACGGAGTTTAAACATGACTGAAAAAATTCTATTTTTATTGGTTTGTATCATCCTTCTATCCTCCTGTGCTTCAAGACCAGTCCTTTATCCAAACGAAAAATACAAGCAAGTTGGAAAAAAGCGTGCTGAATCCGACATAGACATGTGTGTGGACAGGGCCGATCGTTTTGTAAAATCCAAAAAAGGTAAAAAAATACTGAAAAGTGCCGGTAAGGGTGCCCTCATTGGAGGTGCAATGGGTGCAGTTCTTGGAATTGTCACCGGAGATATCATGCAAGCTGCGGCCATAGGTGCCGGGGCAGCCGCAGTTGGAGGAGCAACGAGTGCTGCCATAAGTCCTGATGAACTTAAAAAGAGATATTCCGAATATTGTCTGAGAAAAAGAAATTATCAAATACTGGGATGGGATTAACTTCCCTTTAAGTGTTTTTTTGTTTTTTCGGAATTGATCCTTCCGCGCGGAGTCCTCAGTAGAAATCCTTCCTTTAAAAGATAGGGCTCGTATACATCCTCTATGGTTGACTTATCCTCTGCCAAGGTCGCGCATAATGCCTCAATACCAACAGGCCCACCGCCATAGTACTCTTCTATAACTGAAAGAATCCTTCTATCCATACGGTCCAAACCATGGTGATCGATCTCCATAAGACCAAGGGATTTTTGAACTTCATCCCCTGAAATAATATCTTTTCCCTCAACCAGGGCAAAATCCCTGACCCGCCTTAATACTCTATTTGCAATACGAGGAGTTCCTCTTGAACAATGCGATATCATCTCAAACGCAGAATCCTCCAGCGAGATTCCAAGTTTGTCAGTATTGTTACGAACAATTTTTTTAAGTTCCACTGGTGGATAAAAATCAAAATGAAGGTGCGCCATAAATCTGTCCCTAAGCGGGTTTGAAAGAAGACCTGATTTCGTGGTGGCCCCTATCAACGTAAATGGTGCAAGATCAATTTGCATGGTTCTCGCCGACGGCCCCTGTCCAATCACAATATCCAAACGAAAGTCTTCCATGGCGGCATATAGAATTTCTTCAATCGTAATATGCATGCGATGAATTTCATCAATAAAAAGAACATC
>JAGLPP010000008.1 GCA_023137315.1 Bacteriovoracaceae bacterium | reverse complement strand
CATTCCCTGAATCGCGTAAGTCAAAAAAAACGTCATGAACTTAAAAATCTTATTCCAGTTATTGAAAAAGTGAAGTCCACCCACAATATCCGGGAAGTCATAGACGTTGGTGGTGGAGTTGGACATCTTTCACGAATTCTGGCCGGTTACTTTGATCTCCATTCAACATGCATTGACTACAACAAAGACCATTTAAACCGTGGAAGACAAAATCTCCAGAAACTACGTGCCCCCGAACAGGACAAAATCAACTTTGTCCATATGGATATAAATAAAACACCAATCAATGAATTCAACCGGATTCAAAATCTCTTTAACAGAGAAAGCTTCATTGTCGGCCTGCATTCCTGCGGACCACTATCTGTCAAACTTATAAAATCAATTATCCACCACAAGGCCCGTGGACTCATTAATTTCGGGTGCTGCTATCTCAAATGTGATCCAATCAGCGACATCAATCTCTCAAAACATGCCAGTGAAAAACCACTTACAATAACTTCCGAGGGACTCACTCTCGCAACCAGGGCACACACAGAACTGTCACGTGTTGATTTTGATAATAAATTCCGCGTCAAGCATCATCGCTACGCTCTTCATCTTTTTCTTTATCATGAGCTTGGACAGAATAAATTTTTAAGCGTTGGAGATTGCAACCTTTCCATCTATCATGAAAGTTTTTCAAAATATGCAAGGATGAAGCTCAAACAGCATGGTTTCAAACACGATTTCTCCGACCATTATCTGGATAATTTTTATAAAAAAAATGAAACGCTTCTCAAAAAAATGTTTCTTTGCAATCTTGTCCGTTGGGTTTTTGGACGTCCGCTCGAATTATATATTCTCCTGGATCGCGTATTGTACCTTCAGGAACACGGATACCAGACAACCATTAATCAGTATTTTGATGGAAAAATTTCTCCACGCAATATTGGGATTCTATCCTTATATCAATAACATTCACTACCGCAGAAAAAGCATATCGAAATATTTAGGCAATTTCCAGAGTTCGTCAGGTATAACATCCTCGACACTGTCACATAAACACGCAATCTGTTCACTTAAAGGCACAAGTTTGTGGGCCACATGAAATGATCGTTTTGATTCATCTTCAACCATTTCAGCAAGTTCTTTTTTAAGATCACAGGTTTTCCGGTGAAGCTCATCCATATATCCTGTTAGTTTGCAGTAAATATCAAACTCTACACACCTGTCCACTTCAAGCTCATCTTGCAATTTCAAAATATCCAAAAGTCCTTTCTTATATTGAATACCAGAAGGAATAACATACTGATCAATCATTGAAACCATGGTCTTGAACTCTATAAGTCTACACGTATTATAGCGCTCAACTAAAACATTATAACGTGTTTCAAGCTCCTTGCGACTGAAAACCCCGGTCTCAACAAGAAAAGACGTTTTTTGTCCGTCAGTCAGTACAGGATAGGCATCTGCAGAGGTTTTAAGATTTGGAAGTCCCCTGATCCCGGCCTCTTTCACCCAATCATCACTATAGCCGTCTCCATTAAAAACAACCTTTGAGGAATTTTCCATCCATCCACGAATCACTGTTAAAAGAGCATCATCAACTTTTTTACCCGTATTTAATTCCTTCTCGATAATTTCACAGGACTGTTTTAAAACATCGGTAACAGCGGCATTCAAGATTGAAAGTGGAAAACCTATTGGTTGACTCGAACCAACTGCACGAAATTCAAACCTGTTTCCAGTAAACGCAAACGGGGAGGTTCTGTTTCTATCAGTATTGTCCTTTAACAGGGATGCCAGCTGATTTGCACGAAGGTCCAACTGATTATTATCAAGTGGCTTGAACGTATCCCCTTTCAAAATTGATTTATAAATCTTATCAAGGGTTTCTCCAAGAAAAACGGACATGATACTTGGAGGTGCTTCATGACCTCCAAGACGATGATCGTTTCCATGAGTTGCAATGGAAGTCCTCAAAAGTTCGCTGTGACGATTAAACGCTTCAACCACAATTGAACATATCGCAAGAAAAACATGGTTACGTTGCGGTTCATCCCCCGGATCAAGAAGATTTCTTCCAAGATTATCCGACAATGACCAGTTAAGATGCTTTCCACTACCGTTAATTCCGCTAAAGGGTTTTTCATGTAAAAGGGCAACCATATCGTGTTTTTCAGCGATATTTCCAATAAGTGCCATCACAATTTGATTATTATCACTGGCAAGGTTGGCATCCCTGAAAATCTGGGCCACTTCAAACTGCCCTGGCGCAACCTCGTTATGCCGCGTCTTTGATGGAATACCAAGACGGTACATCTCATGATCAAGTTCCTGCATAAATGCGATAACCCTTTCGGTAACCTGTCCGAAATAATGATCTGAAAGCTGTTGATTTTTTGCCGCCATGGAACCAAGGAGGGTTCTACCGGTCATCACAAGATCCGGTCTTTCATAGTAGAATGCCTTGTCTATAAGAAAATATTCCTGCTCGGCCCCGCAGGTCACAGTCACATGATTAACATCCATGTCACCTACCAGATTAAAAAATTTGACCGCTTCTTCCGACAGCTTTGAAACACTTCTAAGAAGCGGGGTTTTCACATCAAGGGCCTCTCCATTATATGAAACGAATGCGGTTGGAATGCAAAGAATTTTACCATTCCCCTCCTCCCTCAAGAACATTGGTGAAGTCAGATCCCAGATCGTATATCCTCTTGCTTCAAACGTTGTTCTTGCCCCTCCATGTGGAAAACTTGAGGCATCAGGCTCTCCCTGGATAAGAGCTGAGGCAGAAAGTTCTTCAATGGGCCCATTATCCTTTGTAAGAGTAAGAAAGGAGTCCTGTTTTTCAGCAGAATATCCCGTAAGGGGTTGAAACCAATGACAAAAATGCGTCGCTCCTTTTCCAATTGCCCATTCCTTTGCGGCATCTGCAACCAAATCCACATATTCCCGCGGAATAACCATTCCTGCCCTGATACATTCAAGCATCTCTCTTTTAATCTTTTCAGAAAGTCCCTTGACCACCCTGAAATCAAAAACATTCTCACCATAATAGTCACTGATCTTGAGATGTTTGCCATGCAATTTTGCAAGACCCTCAATAATTCGTGGTTTACGATCAACAACTACACGTCTGAGATTATTTTTTTGAAGATTGTCTGACATATTTTTCTCTCCGGTAAAAACACACATATTTGGTTATATTTAAAATTACCAATGAAACCATGGTTTGTGGAGTACCTTGACAAGAATTGAACAAAATCCTAAGACAATTGAAAATATGATCCACAAAATAAAAACTCTCACCGGGCCAATACCCCCGGAAATTCTGGAACAATTTAAAGGAAGGGAACGGGCCTGCGGTTTTTACACCTCAAGACTGGCACTCAAAACATGCCTTGAGGAAATTTCCCCGAATACCATCTGGTCTTGGGACAATCTTGCAGTGAAAAACAATCTCCATCTTGAAAATCACCCTGAAATCCTTGTTTCGCTCTCCCACACAAAAACAGTAGGTGCTGCTGTTGTGGCAAAATCTGAAAATATTCGTTCCGTGGGAATTGATATCGAATTTATTGATCGAAAAATCAATCCCGAAACATGTAAATATTTTATCAACGAAAATGACACACATCCTGATAATCTTCTTTTGACATGGACATTAAAGGAAGCCGCATTCAAGGCCATATCACCTATCAAAAACAATATTGGAGACAGAATGCTTCTTCTCAAGGACATCTGGATAGGGAAAAATAAATTCGGCCTCTCTGGAGAGCATTCTCCCGTTGGCGGACTTACTCATATGATTCACACAGAATGCCGGGAAACGTTCCTGATCGCCCTTGCATGGATTAACTAAGGGAAGTCAAGTCCCCGAATACCGGAAAATAGCTGCACAAAAAACCCTGCCGGACTATGTCATTTTTACACAGTACAATGCACTGCGTCATAAAATCATGTATCCTCATCGTAATTCGCTTACCAACGAGGGTATTTTTCCGCCTATTGAAAAGATACTCCCTAAAAATGAGGTCATAATGAATAAAACAATTTTTATCTGGTCCATTATTTGGACATTACTCAGTTCTCTCGTTATTGGTGTCTCCTTTGCGGAAGAAGATATTGCGCCATCATGTGTAAAGGACGGGGTTATCTACTCCAAAAGAATGAACTGGGACCAGAGAAAGGAACTTTTCGTTGTTGGAACAATTACCGATTGTGAAGGACAAGTCTGGAACATCAAAATGACTCCAGGAAGTGATTCTTCCAAAGAAATGGTTATCGAAGGCTGGAGATTTGCCGGTGATAGAACCAAGGAACTCTTTAAAATTGAAACCTACAAAAAAGTAGCGCAAGATACCAAGGATGCGACTGTTGAATCTGCAAAATTCACCAAAGAAAGCGCAAAGCTGGCCAAACAGGGTGTTTGGGACTTTCTTATCGTGGATGGTCTATATGAAACACTCTTGGTTGACACCAAAAACGACTGGGTCAACGGTGTCAAAACAGCGAACGAGCTTCGAGGAAAATTTGGCTGGCTTTTTGGAGCAATCTACGCAGGATTTTTAAGGCCAGCGGTCCAGACAGTTGGTAACGTTGCAGAAACAGTTTTGTGGCACGTCCCAAAAGGTCTTGTCACCTCAATCGTTGGAGTTGCCGGAGTTACCGGAGGTACAGTAGCAACTGTTTCAAGTCCTGTTGTCGTTCCAGCAGTTGAAGTTCTTGGCCGTCCTTTGCTTGCTCTCGGTTCCATCCTTACAGTAGGCTCGACAATTCCAGGAGCGATCTATGTATGGAACGCAGGCACTTGGACCACTACACAATTAAGCGACATTCCCACAGAAGAAGTTAGTATCGGAGGAATTGATTTCATTACTCTTGAAAATGCAGCTCAAAGGGAACCAACAAGAATGAAGCTGACTATCAATGACTTCAAAATGCTGATCCAAGGTAGTATTCTTGCAACTGTAAAGGATGAAAAACAAAAAGTCATATCCGACAAAATGGATGTTCTTCGTAAAAAGCTTGATGAAGAGATTGGACGATTAAGGAGAGAAAATAGCAAAATTTCCGACGAGCATGAAAACAATCCTGCAACAGTGGCCGCCAATGATGTTAGAAGTAAAGCAAGACGCACTGACATTGTTAAAGCCGATGAAGAAACAAATGAACTTCTTGTCAACGATGCAAACTTGAGAAAACTGGTCATTGAATATTCAGAAGCACTGGAACTAACTCTTACTGATGAAGAGATAGATAGCACTATAAAGAGTATCAAGAGACTTGCAAATTCTCTAATTGACTAAGAACTAAATATTTAAAAGTTGGAGCGCTCTACAGGCTCCAGCTTTTTTTTTACTATTTTGTGCATAACCATCAAACAAAAAAAATGGACAATTATGGATTACCGATATCTTAAGGCCTTCATCCTGACAGCACAGCACAAAAGCTTTTCCAAGGCCGCCGAAATATTAAAAATTGCCCAGTCCGCTGTCAGCCGACAGATAAAACTTCTTGAACAGGCCGTCGGAGAGGAGCTTATTATCCGTTCTTCCAAAAAAGTCCTGCTGACAAACAGGGGACGGGAACTATATATTGCGGCAAAAAACTTCGACAAGGTCACAAGTAACATCTTTCAAAAGGAGGATAATCATCCTCTTAATATAGGAATTCTCCACGGTCTTCTGGAGACATGGCTAAATCCAATCATTGTAAAATTCTATGAAAAACATGAACGAAACATCCACATCCACATCGCAGATATCCCGCAATTGAGACGCAACATGGAAGAAGGTATTTTCGACATTGTTTTCTCAAGCGAAAACATACAATCAGACCTGGTGACATCTCTGCATCTTTTTACCGAAAATATGGTACTCATTTCGAAGAAAGAAGTGGACATAGAGAAAATCCATAACTATCGCTGGATCGTCTATGGTGATTATGATTTTCTCTACAAACTTTCAAAAACACCAAGTAAATCGATCATCACAGTGGATTCAATCACCACAATCGTCAATCTTGTAAAAAACAATGTTGGTATCGCTATTGTCCCTGATCACGTAATCAAAAAAACAGACCGTCTAAAATTCTACGATCTTCCAGGACTCCCGAAATCTGAAATTTATATGACAACACTGTCCTACAAGGTAATACCGGGCCCGATAAAAGAAATCGTTGATTTGATTATACCAACAACATTCGGGATTTCACGAAAATAAAAATCCAAGTGTACCAGGATCAATCACAGGTTGTTTTCCCCACGTGCCAGCTTCCAGACTCGCAAAGAGTAATATCGGAGTGTATCTCAAAATCCAATAAGGCCATGGAATAAACCTTCGAAAGAACCACGGCCCTGCCTCCCCTCCTGCTTTTAACAACAGGCCAGCGAACTTTTACAAAAACAGGATCATCCTCTTTTCCCAAACCAAAAAGAATGCCTTTCTCATTTTGTGACTGAAATGGTCCCTTGGCGTACTCCACCCATTGCCTCATGGATTTATTTTTTGTTTTGAGTATTACCATGGCCCCCAAACCATCCCTGTTGGCATCTTTTCCGTGAAGAAAAAACCTGATCGAGCGTTTACCATTTCTCTTATGACGATTCTCAAAAACGTAAAGCCTGTTTGGAATTTTATTATTGCGAATATTGGATTGCCCGGTAATAATGTCCCAAAGACCGTCTTCATTCAAATCAATCCTGACACTGCCGGTGGGATTGACAATATCAATCCCTTCAGGCCCGCTGACATCCTCATATGAATGATCATTATTCTGCTTGAACAAAATTAATCTCGACGATGGTGGAAATCCGCTGTTATCAACAAGAAAATCCACAAATCCATCCACGTTATAATCCATCCATACTGCACGACGGTCACATCTGGTCCAGCTTTCATCTTCACTTGTAAGAATAAATTCATCCCTTAAAAATTCAAGCGGAAGGCTTTTTCTTGCCCCTGTAAGCATACTGGAGCGATCCCTTGACTCCAGATCATAGTGATGGGTCAGCTCTCCGACAAAGATATCCATATAACCGTCATTATTATAATCGACACATGAAGAAAAAAACGTATTCCCACCACCCTGTGGCATAAGACGTCCATCCAGATCAAATGAATACATGGAGTCAACCCCATGATCCATATAAATTCTTCTTCCGTCTTTTCCCCTGCTATTAATCCACATTTTGTTGGCAAAACCACCAGATGAAACCGTCAGAATGTCCGGCCATCCATTCTGATCCATATCACATGTGGAAACACCGAACGTTGGTTTCGCCATATGATATTTTCTGGAACGAGGAATTCTTTTGGAATATTCACCTGTCAGATGGGCCGATATATTTTTGAACTTGAACCCATCTCCCTTGTAAAGCCGGTCCGGTAACACCTCGGGCTTTTTTCCAGAATAGCTGTACCAGTTGCCAAGATACAAATCGAGCTTTCCGTCCAAATCAAAATCAACAAGTGCGATTGACGAAGGCCCTGGCGGTCTGTCCGACAAGGCATTTTTAATTTCAATGTATTTTATTTTCTTCTTTAAAAGTTCTCCCCTGTATATAGTCACCGGATCGTTTTTCAATTCAGTCTTCTGCTCAAGATTGGAACCGATAATATCCATAATTCCATCGTTGTCCAGATCAACAAAATACAAATGAAAAAACCTTCTTTCCTGGTTAAATGGTGAATAGACGATTTTTTTAAACTTTCTTGAAAGACAGTCAAACTCATAAAATTCCGGAATGGAATAATACCCAGGCATGGTAACAAGATCCGTCCATCCATCTCCGTTAAAATCAACTGCATAGAGACTTGTCCCCTTTACACCGGAAAGACCATAATCTTCAGTCATATCAACAAAATTTCTTGTAGGTAAAAGATTTCTCGGACCATTTATCAGTTCCGGCCTCTTTTTTTTGATCTTTGAAAATTTCCTGCTGCTCGAACAGCCCATGTTCATCACGACCAACGCAAGAAAAAAAACAACCATTATCCCGATCTTTCTAGTCAACTATCCCTCTTGATATCTGTAAATATCAACATAATAACATTCATTATATATATTTTCTCAATTTTTTTACTGCAAAGCTCAAAGACTACTTGATGAAGAAAGCTTAAATGCTTTAAAATATTAGATAAGATAATAACATTTGTCGCAACATATAATGAAAAAAAGAATAGTTGATTTTTTAAGTGAGATGAAAAACAAAATTCGGAGAAAATCGAAGCTCCGGAAACCATCACATAAAGT
>JAGLPP010000079.1 GCA_023137315.1 Bacteriovoracaceae bacterium | reverse complement strand
GGGCCTCACTGTACTTTAATTCCTTTGTGCAATATTCAAAAAGGGATGAATATTTTAAATCACAGAAAAGTCTCCTGCGTTCTATTTCCTCCAGGTGCTCCAATATTTCAGAGGTTGTCTTTCGTTCTTTTTTTACAAGATCCATTGTGTCGTTTAAAAGTTTCTTGTCGTTCAGAAGGCTAATGTCCATCGAATGTTTCCTCGTTTTGAGTCTGCTTATTTATACCAAAAATATTGATATCATACAAACACAGGCAAGATGTAAGAAAGCAATGATAATGGCTATCGGTCATTTGTTGTTTAACTTTTAGAAGGTCGTAACAGGTCATAAATAATTTTAAAATATAAAGATGCCTTTCTTGTTGGAAATCTGTTTAAAACTCCTTAAAAAAAGAAATAATTGTTTGAAAAAAATATTAAAAAAAATACTGTCATTTGGGATTTGATTCACTTCGCTAGCGAAGAAGCGATGAGTTGAAAATGTTTTATAAAAATTATATTTTTTTGTGATTAACCTTTATATTGTCAATTAAAGTTGAACGACGTAATAAATTTTCAGATAAAGTATTGGAGCATGACAACACCTCTTGGTACTCATGGCAAGTGTGGCTTTGATAAACTGAGATTAATGATTTCATTTTTTTACTCATATCAATGTTTGGTGCATATACCGTAGATTTCACCATGTCTTTTTTTGCATCTAAATCCAACAGAGCAGTCTAAGTCAAATTGACAACTGGTTATTTCAGTAGGTGTACCTTTTCCCCAGTTGTTATATGAATTAGAGTGATCTCGTTGTCCATATTCGTTGACTGGAACAACGCAAATTCCTTTCAGTTTGTAACTACCTTCGGCTTTTACACATTTATTGCCATATCCGCAGTCAAAATCATTATAACAGGTCTTTTGACCTTCTATAATTGTTTTTTGTGGTTGTTGCTGATAATTGCCTGGGTTTGTAGTAGAGTTTCTGAAATTGCTTGTATTATTTGTTTTACTAAAAGCTCGAGACGCTGCTGCCCACGCATTTGCTGCTTGCCGGTTATATTGATTCTGTAATGAGACATAATAATTACATCTTTTTTGGGCGGTATTCTCATATTCCTTGCCCTTGGGGTTCGTTGTGATTTTTGATAGTGTTTTGTTGCTATTGAAATACAGAAGAACATGATCACAATAAAAAATATCTCCATTTCTGTAATCTTTCGGATAAATATAAATAGCGATGTGTTTATTTTCAGATTTTGCGAGTGGTTCTCCTAAAATCTTTATAACTTTTTCTAATTTTGCGCCTATTGAGATTTCTTTACTTATTCCGATTGTATAGTTGTTTGAAGTAAATTCTATTTGCGTAGCGCAACCTGCAAGTAAAAGAGAAGCGAGTATGGTTAAATAAAATTTCATCGTTTAATCCATCTGAGTACGACTTCAAAAATTCCTGCGTTTATTTCCTGATTTATTACATGTCGATTCCCTCTGCCGTCCCCTGATTGTCGGAATTTCGCCAGTCGCCGAAGCTGCCTCCGCTGTATCCCGATGTATGATAAGGATTGAAGGCATTGAAATCAGTGGCAGACATTGGATTATAACCGTATGGGAGCCACCAGTTTTCCTGGTAGAAATCAACAACCTGTTCGTGATAGTGCCACTGTTGTTTTTCAAGAATTCCACGCTCCATCATCATGTCGGTTCTTGTTTTCCAGTAACCGGAAAGATGGTCGGCATAGAATGGGATATCCCTCATGAGTTCGGAATTTACAAGGGCGTTTGCAAATGATACCTGGATTTTCGGTTTTGGAGCCCATTTTACAAGCTTTCCTGAAACAGGGTCCTTGTACATGTGATAATCACGGAGCTTTTTTTCAAACGGTGTTTTGGGTACGTATGGTTTGAATTTGTTTTTGAAAAAATCGGAAAGTCTGTCAAAACCGGAGGGATATTCTTCGCAGGAACTCAAATTTGCGATAGGTCCGTCAGCATCACAACCAAGGAAGGAGACAGTCTCGTTGTTTCCTCCGCCAACGCAATGGCAGCCTGTAATATAATCGGTTTGCGCCAGTTCTTTTTTATCACATACTTTTTCGGCATTCTTGAAGGCAAGATATTTTTCCTTGTTAAGTTTTTTGTATTTGGAAAGTTCGATGATCTGTTGAATTTCCGCACGGGTGCCGGCAAGCTCGCTTCCAAGCTCATGAAGTTTCTTGTCCATTTTATCCTGGTCGAATTTTTTTCCCTTTAAGCATTCAAACAGATTTTCATCGGAGAAATCCTTGATCTTTCCGCAGCCGACCTCCCTGAATGCCTCTTGGTAAATATCATCGAGTTCTTTTAGCTTGTCCTTGTCCGTAAGTTTAAGGCCAAGATTTTTTTGCATTTTCAACCTGTTTTGGGCGATGTCATAATTGTTCTGTACCCTCTTTGCCAAATCCTTTCTTTTGTCATCAAGTTTTTTATTGAGACTCAAGGCCATTGTATGAAGATTGCCGAACTTTTTACCCAAGAGCGACTTTTCAATTTTATCCGTTTGCTTTTTAAATTCCGCTTTCAGACGTGACTCTGGAACCTCTTTGTCCTTTAGCTTGTTTATGGTTTTTGACGTCCAGTCGACATGGGTGTTTTGTGTTTTTTGTGCAACATCATTCAGTTTTTTCTGGAGCTTTTTGACTTCTTTTTTATCAACTGTCTTGCCAACAGGTAACCACAATTCCCAGCGTTTTCTCCAGTCGTTTTTAAGTTCGCTTATTCTGCTGAGCTGCTTTTTGATGGTTTTTTTATCTTCGTCGGTTGTATGGTCTGAATTGCGAATCTGTACGAGATCATCGCTTGCCCTGTTCAGCTTTTCAAGGACGGCCTCTTTCATGTCCTTTTGGGCCTGTCTTTCCAGATTGTTTAATTCGTTGTTGATTTCGCGTTTGATCTTTTCGAGATCCTTTTTAATAGCGAGATGTTTTTCCAAAACGGCAGTGACGGCATCCAGTTCTTTTTTCTTTTTATCAAACAGGTCTTTTAATTTATTATATTTGTTGGTTGGAGATTGGTCGGCCCTTGCTGCGGAATTTTTCATTCGGGCAAGATCCTTGCCGATTTTTTTGAGATCCCACAGGACATCCTTTTCTATTTGCATTAGAAGCTGTCCTCTCTTTTTGTCCACTTCATCCTTTATCTTTTCAAGTTCCTTTTCTATTGCACGGTATTTCTTTGGATCGGAGATGGTGACCAACAGCTCTTTTTCCTTTTCATCCCAGAGTTTTCCCAGCCGAATAAACTCGCTTCCAGGTGTTCCTTTTGTTGTTTTTGAAGAATCCTCAATTTGTTCAATCTTCTTGCGGATTTTTTCAAGTTTTTCCGGGGTTGAATGCATACTATCGGTCATTTTTATGGAGTTCTCAACATTGACAAGATCACCGTTGATTTTTTCGAGTTTTTTGAAAATATCCTTTTTTATCTGTTTTTGAACCTTTCTTCTTTTTTTATCAAGTTCATTCTTGATTTCTTCAAGTTCTTTTTCCACAGTACGATACTTTTTAGGATCAGATATTGTGATCCTCAATTCCTTTTCCTTTTTATTCCAACGCTCTTTCAATCGGTTGCATTTTTTTTCCAGATCATTTATCTTTCTGGTTGAATCAATGATTTGAGCAAGGTCGTTTTCGATTTTATCAAGATTTCCCGGAACATCATTTTTTGACCGTATTCGGATTTCTGCCTTTTTTTCATCAAGTTCACCTCTGATTTTTCCAAGTTCAATTTTCAGGGCATCATGTTCCTTGTTTTTTGAATCATAGGGTATTGCCTTCAGCTCTTTTTCTTTTTCTTCCTGGAGTTTTTTCAATCTGTTATACTCATCTCCGGGTATTGCGTCGGCACTTTTCGATGAATAGGCGATCAGATCGTCCAGCGAATCTGCGATGGCCTGTCTTTGTTTGTAGAAGGTGTTAATATCCGGTTTGACTTCCATGGAGAGTCCGGCAAGCATGTTATTTCTGTATTCGGCAACCTTCGCCTTGATGGAGGTCTCGTAGTCAGGACACGGAATTGCACTTCCGATGCATTCTTTCTTTTTTCGCATTTCACTTTTCAGCTCTTCGCCGAATTTCTGTGTGAGACCGAAATGTTCATATTTCCTGTTAATGTCAGGCATTCCGTCATTCAGTGCCTTTTTAAATTTTTTCAAAATCTTTTTTGGTTTTTCCTCATTATATTTTATTGCCATGTATGCCTGGTGGAAACCAACTGCCATTTTGCGATTTTTACTGTCATCATTTGTTTTGAATTTATTGCAAAGTGTGTTCCATTGTTTATTGGTCCAGAGCTTGTGGAAAAATGACAGATTTTTGCAGCTATCTGTCATACCAGTATTGAACTTTTCAAAAACTCCTTCGTTTAGATCTTTTGAAAATTCATTTTTAAAAATTTCATCCATGAACTGTTCGGCGTAGATGAGTTTTGTAATTGAATCAAGTCCGTCACCGAGCAGGAGATCGACTTCGTTATTCGGTAACTTCTCCATATTCTCCACTTTTTTAATATAATCATAATAGTCGTTTTTGATTTCACTGATTCCCTCATAGATCACATATTCAGCACGTGCCTTGTCATATTTTTTCTGAAGTTCAGATAGTGTTTTGCCTGATGGTGACTTGAGTACTTCCTGCGCTTTTTGGGCATTTATTATCAATTGCTTATATTTGGTGCATTTGCTGTAGGGGTAAGCATTTGTAATCATGGAGAATGTCAGTACAATCGTGCAAAACAATTTATATTTCATAGTCCGATATCTCCGGTCGATGCGCTAATATACTTCATGCTTATCGGTACAAATTAAAAATACTTGAGTGAAATACTATGAGTGTGGCACCTTTATATATTCTCACGTATTATGTTACAGATGTGGATTGTTAAAAAACAAATGGCAGACAGTATTTATGAGTTAATCAAGCGTACTTCGACTACGCTTCCCGGTGATGTTCTTGATAAGATCGACAAAGCCTCTTCCATGGAGAACGGGAACGAGAGGGCCCGCTACACCATGGATATCATTCAGGAAAACATCAAACTTGCGAAGATAAAATCTCTTCCTCTGTGCCAGGATACCGGAACACTCTTGTTTTATGTGAATCATCCCGCAGGATTCATTCAAAACGGATTCATACAGCTTGTGTGTGAGGCCGTGGAAAAAGCAACAGAAGAGGGGATATTGAGACAAAATTCCGTGGATACGATTTCCGGAAAAAATACGGGTAACAATATCGGACGCGGGCATCCATCCTTCCATTTTCATGAGCATGAAAAGGATGAACTTGAGATTCGTCTTATTCTGAAGGGGGGAGGGTGTGAAAATATGTCGGCACAGTACTCACTGCCTGATACCGGACTTTGCGCGGGAAGGGATCTTGATGGAGTGAAAAAGGTTATACTTGATACTGTGATAAATTCGCAGGGTAAGGGATGTGCCCCCGGGGTTCTTGGTGTATGCATTGGAGGAGACAGATCAAACGGCCATGCTGAGGCAAAAAAACAACTTTTAAGAAGGCTTGATGATAAAAATGTGGATTCTGATTTGTCATATCTTGAGCAGGAGATAGTTGAAATATCTAATAAAACCGGAATAGGGCCGATGGGGCTTGGTGGTGAAACGACTCTTCTCGGGTGCAAAATAGGTTCCCTCAATCGTCTTCCGGCCTCATACTTTGTTTCCATTTCATATATGTGTTGGGCGTATAGAAGACACGGAATCATTCTTGATAAAAATCATAAAATTAAAAAATGGATTTACTGAATGTCTGTAATAAATATGAATGCTCCATTTACGAGGGATAAGATAAAAAAACTCAAGGTAGGTGATATTGTTCTCATCTCTGGAAAAATATTTACAGGTCGTGATGGTGTCCATAAGTATCTTCATGATGGAAATCAGGCACCTGTGAATCTTGAAGACCAGATTATTTATCATTGCGGACCAGTTGTTGTAAAAAATGAAGGTACCGGGGAATATACTGTGACAGCGGCAGGGCCTACGACCTCAATTCGCGAAGAACCATATGAATGGGAGCTTATGAGGGATCACAATATTGCAGCAGTGATTGGCAAGGGTGGAATGGGAGAGACAACACTTGATGCCTGTCGAAAATATGGTTGTGTTTATTTTCATGCTACAGGTGGTGCGGCCCAGGTTCTCTCTGACAGGATCAAAAAGGTTGAAGGGGTTTATTTAATGGAACTTGGTTCGCCGGAGGCAATGTGGGTACTTCAGGTTTCCAGGTTTCCTGTTGTGGTGACAATGGATTCACATGGTAATTCCCTGCATGTGGATATAAGAAGTGAAAGTGAAAAAAAGTTGAAGGAGCTACTTCAAAAACAGGAGCGTTCATGAAGAAGAAAAAGTATCTGGTAACCTCGGCACTTCCTTACGCCAACGGGCCTTTGCATTTTGGACATATGGCAGGGGTATATCTGCCTGCGGATATTTATGTGCGACACATGAGACTTTCTGAAAATGAGGTCATGTTTATTTGTGGTTCCGACGAGCATGGTGTTTCTATTATGTTAAACGCTGACAAGCAGGGAGTCGATTACAAGGAATATGTCGACAACTGGAGCAAGCAGCACAGTGAGCTTTTTAAGAAATATCGCATAGATTTTGATTACTACGGCCAGACAAGTGAACCGTATCATGCTGAAGAGGTGACCAAGTGGTTTCACGCCCTCAACGAAAAAGGGTTGATCGGCACCAAGGATAGCAGACAGCTTTATTGCAGCGATTGTAAAAACCATCTTCCGGACAGGTTTGTTCATGGTGTCTGTTACGTTTGTAAATATGAAGAGGCGAGGGGTGATGAATGTCCGCATTGTGGTACATTGATTGAACCTGAAAAACTTATTGATCCTGTTTGTCAGATTTGCAAGAGCAAAAATATTAAAGAGGTGACTGTCACCCAGTATTATCTTCTTCTTTCAAAATTTCACAAAGAGTACAGAAAATGGTTTGAGACAAACAAGCATTGGCGAAAGACTGTCTGGCCTTATGTTGATTCTTTGACAAAAAAAGAGCTGGTGGACCGGGCCATAAGTCGTGACCTTAATTGGGGAATAGATGTACCGCTTCCTGAAGCAAAAGGTAAAAAGCTGTATGTATGGTTTGATGCGCCAATAGGATATGTTTCAAATACAAAGGAGTATCTCAAGGGGCAGGGTTCCAGTGATCATTATTTGCGTGACTGGTGGAAAAACGATGATACGAACATAGTTAACTTTTTAGGTAAGGATAATATTATCTTCCACTGTATCATTTTTCCGGTTATGGCAATGGCCAGTGGGATAATCAATCCTCCTTATGATGTTCCGGCAAATCAATATGTGAATCTTGCAGGAAAACAATTTTCAAAATCATCAGGGTGGTATGTTGATGCCAATTCGGCTCTGGAGAGATTCGGAACGGACGCACTTCGATACTATCTGATTTCACTTATTCCTGAAACTGCGGATACAAGTTTTGTCTGGGGAAATTTTCAGGCAAAAGTTAATAATGAGCTGGCAAATAATATCGGTAATCTTGTTAACAGGTGTTTTAAGTTTTTGAAGAAAAACTGGAAGGATGGAATTGATGC
>JAGLPP010000078.1 GCA_023137315.1 Bacteriovoracaceae bacterium | reverse complement strand
GAATCATGCCAATATCTCCAGCTTTATATTATTGATTTAAAGGGCGGACTTGAGGCCATTGATTTTAAAAATGCCCCTAACGTAAAGATCATCAAAACCATGCAAGATGCTGTGACACTTCTTTCACAAGTAGATAAGGAGATGAAGGATCGTTTCGACTTTTTAGAAGAGAATAGTTTCAAAGGCATTATTCCGGGCCGGGATAAAAAGGAACGAATCGTTGTTGCTGTTGATGAAGCAAGTGTTCTCTACATGAATCGAAGTCGCTACGATGATGATTACGCTTCCGCCATGAAAGCGAGAAAACTTGCGGACTCCATTTCTAAACTTTCAAGGGCCGCTGCAGTTCATCTCATTTTGGCTACACAAAAACTTGATAAGCAAGTCATTCCGACATCGGTTTCCGAAAACATTTCAGGACGGATGGCATTTCGGGCCAATTCTTTTCAAGGAAGCATGGTTGTTCTGGGTTCAAAGGACGCTTTCGATCTTCCTGAAATCCCAGGACGAGGAATTTGGAGCGTTGGAAACAGGAAAGTGATTGTCCAGGCCCCTTTCATCAAAGATGAGGAAATCAAAAACTGTTGCAAGCAAATCAAGAACGAGTTTCAGGCCGGGAAGCGAAAGCTGTTCAATCCCATGATCGGAGAAGTTGAAAAACAAGAAACAAAGGAAACACAAGAATCTTTCGATAAGAACAATTTTAAGGAGTAAACTGAATGATTAAAAAGAAAGAACGAATACACTTCGTACAAAAGGATGTATCACTTTTTAAATATCTTCATGCTTACAAAGTTGCCAGATTGGATCAAATAGAACGAGATATTTTTCAGAATGTTAATAGAAAAACTCTCTATTGGAGACTAAAAAAACTAGAGCGTCATCATTACTTAACTTGTCGATATGGACTTAATCAAGGTAACAAAAAGGTCTTTTCAATCACAAAAAAAACTTTTGATCAATTTCTTCAAAGAGGTGATGAAAGGCGGATGGAGTTTGCCAGTGATGCCATTGACCACGATCTGAACCTTGTCGATATTCATTTTATGTTTGGAAAATCATCAAAGGTACTTGAATACTTAACTGAAAATCAGCTTCAGACGTGGGGAGATTATCTTAAAGATAAGTCGATGTTACCTATGGTTGAACTTCGTTGTGATGCTGCTATCAAGGTCAAACTTCCAAACGGTATTTATTGGCTTGCAATTGAATATGAGGCAACGAGCAAGAGCATTGGTCGATACAAAGAAATACTACAGAAACTCTACGGAACTATTGGATTAACCACTGTTCTCTATATCTGTGGTGACGATGCCATCAAGAATAAGATCGTTGAAGCAGAATCAAAACTCTACAGCAATGAAAGACCGCTTATCTATTACCAAACGCTGAAAGCGTTGAGGGAACATCCACTTAACATCTTCATCAATCGAATTGGAAGAAAGATTCATTTATGAGGTTCCACATGAAACAAAAAATAGCTCCAGAATTGCTCCATACAACTCTGATCCTAACAAACAACCAAAGTATCAATAAGGTCTGTAAATTATTACCATTACGAGAGAAATCACCAAAATAAAAAAAGCTGACTGACTGTACTCGGGGCCATTTTTGTACATACCTATCTATTCACCCAATTATTCATTTTTATCTTTATTCTCTCTATCTATCTTTACCAATATTATTTTGATTGTTTAACTTGTTGGTTAAATTCATCCATAAGATATTCAAGCAACTGAACCCGATCAAGTCCTTGGGCCTCTATATTCTGGTTGAACTCCTTCCAGATGCCAGACGAAAGAGAGCAGGAAGTACCGGCCCTGTCGTTTCTTCCCTTTACCTGAAAAGTGATAGAGTCCGTATTATTGGCGTAGGAATTAAAACGAAGAATAAGCTCCTCTAATATTGGACTATGATTTTTAAAGCCCTGGCCGTTACAGGTTTTCTTGAATGTCTTTAATGTTTTCTCGGATATCCTGAAGGGACACGTCTTGCGGTCAATGAGTCGTTTGTTTTCTTCAATAATTTTTTTTGCATCAAAAATCATTTTTTTTACTCCTGTTTAATTGGTCATAACAATACTTTTCTAATTGATAAAGTATTTTTCTTTTTTGTCGATATGTATTAGAATGCTAATTGACAATCAATTAGCATTCTAATACAATAAATAGGAAGGATAAACAAACAAAAAGGAAAAATTCGATGAATTTACAAAATGCAAAACTAAAACAAAGTGAAATTGGCCAAGACGAGGCTAAAGGGATTCTGAAATCCGAGGGTATTTGTGTTGAGGAAAAAATGACACAACCAAAAAGAGCGGGAAAAGTTCCCCGTCCCGTTTGGAGTGTTACCGGAAGGATTAAAGGAATTAAACATCATCTTTATGATCTTGGTGGCAAGCGTTGGGGGGCCGGTGTTTCCTTTTTTAATGAAGATCCCACCCTTGAGATCGCCGAAAAAATCAAAGAAGAAGGCCGACTTTCTTTTGCTGAACAACAGGAGCAAAAAGAGGAAAGGGATCAAAGACGACTCGAAAAGTTCAACGGATATTCAGACAATGCCGCCACAAGAGCAGAAGCCAGATTCAAATCCTCGGACGATCTTACAAAACATATTCCCTTCGGCCAGCCTATATTGATCGGCCACCATTCAGAAAAAAGACATCGCCGCACTTTGGAAAGAAGTCATAACCATATAAGTAAAGGATTAGAGGAGCATGACAAATCGAAATATTACAATCGTCGTGCGGGAAGTATTCACTATCGGCTTGAATCACAAAAGTATGATCTTGGTTATCTTCAAAACCGCATTAATGAAAATGAAGCAAAACTTCGCAAACTGGAAAGAGAAAAAAAATGGTTTTCGGACTATGAGGGCCGGAAACAAGAACTTGAAGAAAAGTTATCTTACTTTAAGGGATTGCGAAACGAAGTGATAGAGGAACAGCGAGAAAACGGAAAAATCATTCCAGACCCATCAACTGTTGATAAAGGTGATCGAGTCAAATATCGCGGGACTTGGTACGAAGTCATAAGAGTCAATAAAAAAAGCGTCACAGTAAAAGGATGGCTTGGAGTTGATTCAATGACATGGAAACCGTCCTATGCAGAAATTTCAGACATAAAAAAAGGCGCATAATATAAATCGTTCAATTATACGGGGGAAAAATGAAAGAACTTAAAACAGTAGATGAAATTATTCAGGCAGTAAGAAACCAAAAACTTGTACTCAATGAAACTCACGATTTTAGTAATGGTCGTAATGATCATGTTTTTAGGGGGAAACTTGAAAGCGGTTCTCATTATAACGTACAGATTTTTGACCGCGAAAAAATAATCGAGTTAAAACAAGTTATCCAACTCAACTACAACGCTCAATATTCGCAGTTTTCGGACTTCAAGAAATTTGCCGACCTGAAACAGGGTAACAAGTACACGTTAGTAATTCAGGGTGAATTTGGTTTTTTAAACGCTATTCAGTTTACATTTGAGGCCGTCAACTTTGCCAAATATGCTCAATATAATGATAGTGCCGCTTTAATTTTTTTACCAAAAAGAAAACGAAAACTAAGACAGATTCAGTTTTACGGAAATAAGTCATTTATTCTTTGGGAAGGATGGCAAAACCCGGATACCGAAATTTTTGGCAGGTCTACGCCAAAGAGTGAAGGGGGGCCATTTTCTATTACAGTTAGCAAGTCAAAGTATAGCTCCTTTGATTCCGGCTATCTTGAAGATGCTCTTAAGAGTGTGCCGGTTGCTCCGCTTATTTCTCGATTTCCTGAAAAGGTGGAGGGAAAACGTCATGCCTAAATTGAGTAATCTTGAGAAAATGGACAAGGGTTTATTGAAACTTGAAAAGCAAATTGAAATTATCAAGAAAACCAGAACAACGAACATAAATGCCCTTGATGATGATCTTAAACGAACTTGGAATTTATACAAGGAGGAAGTTGAAAAGGCCTATATCTTAACCTATGAAATCATGTACCATATTTCAAAAGTAGAATCTTAAAAAATATTTTATATAAATTTTTAGTTTTTGGACGCCGATTTTCTTTCGGCGTCCATCCTTTATAAATCCCAAAAATTCATACTGGAGGTATGCCACATGAAAGCAATCGCTTTAACCGATAACCTGTGGGCGCAAATTGAATCTCATTTGCCGACGTATTCAACATCAATAAAAGGTGGTCGGCCACGACTTCATTTAAAAAAAGTTTTAGAAGGAATCATTTACATCAAAATTAATAAATTGCCATGGAGGGCCGCTCCAGAGGTTTTCGGATCAAAGACAGCTTTGAATGATTACTACAGGGAATGGGCAAAAACAGGTTTTTTTCATTCACTCAAAAATGCCGATCTTCTGTTTTCGGACGTTCTGATTAATGTTGATTTTGATTGGGAAAAAATTAATGCCCTTCACACAAACAGCACAATACATTCGTAAATTTTATAACAAAGAGGATATCCTATGGAAACAGCTCAAACACTGGAAGCAAAAAAATCGCCTAATCAATCGAAAGTCAAAACAAATACCACACCAATCCGGGTAACGAAAATTACTGCGAAAAAGATCAATGTAATGATTCAAAAGCTCAATAAAAAACTTTTCGGAAAAAGTATTCGGGTTGATGATGTTTTGAAAAAGGCCCTGTCATTACTTGAAGAAAAACACTTTAAGGAAATTAAGGAAGCAAGTCTCAGCAATGCTGACAAACTTGAAATCCAATATCGTGAATATTGTAAAAACAATGGGCAAATAACCCAGGATGAATTCCTCGGAATTTTAATGCGAACTCTCGGAGGAAACAGTGGAAATTAGTAAAACAGAGGGAAAAACTGTCCTGAAGACATGCTCTAAGTGCTTAGTAGAGAAGTCGCTTGATGAGTTTTACCGCAAAGGAAGTCGGATAGATAGCTGGTGTAAATTTTGTAAGAAAAAAAAACGGCGAGCTAACTATATAGTCGGCAAAAATGAGCTTAACAAAGGGGAACTAGAAAGACTAAAGTTGTTTTTAAAGACTGTTACGGCTTATGAAGTTAAGCAGTTTCGGGCCATTAATGAAAAGCTAAGGGCGATCATTGAGTCGATAAGTGAAACCATGCAGCCTGAAAATATTTAACAGTGGAGGGTAAAGAATGACAAGAAGAGAAAGGGCCATAGAATTTGACAGGGTATCTTCAGCGGAACAAAGAGAAGGCCAATCCCTTCAAGCACAGAGAAAGTGTATTGAAGAGTATGCTGAAAGAAAGCACTTGAAAATTGTCAAGGCCTGGTCTGTAGACGAATCGGCTTCAAAGGAAGCAGACAGAAAACTATTTTTTGAGGCCGTCGAATATATGCGAAAGAATAAGATCAAGCATATTCTTTTCGACAAGGTGGATCGGTGTTGCCGTGGATTCAAAACTGCTGTACTGATAGAACAACTTTTTGAGCATGAAGATGTTACTTTTTATTTCACCCGTCAAAATCTGGTCATTCACAAAAATTCACCTGCACATGATAAAACTCAACTTTATTTTCATATTATGTTTGCAAAAATATATGTGGAGAATCTGAAAAGTGAAATTAAAAAGGGTTCCAATTTCAGGTACGAAAAGGGACTTTGGAATTACAAGGCCCCTTTGGGTTATCTGAATGTTCGTGATGAGAAAAATCAAGCCGGAATTGAAATTGATGTTTCCGTGTCTGATTCCGTCAAGAAAACTTTTGAACTTTATTCGACAGGTAATTATTCTCTTGAGGAGATTGGAGATTTTGTCCGAAAAACAACTGGGCGAAAAATCAGTGTAAGATCCATGGAGGGAATGATTTCAAATCCATTTTATTGTGGAAAAATGAAAGTAAAAGGAGCTGTAACGGATGGTGTTCATGAAGCCATCATATCCAAAAAATTATTTGATCATTGTCAGATGATTCGTTCGGTTAGG
>JAGLPP010000077.1 GCA_023137315.1 Bacteriovoracaceae bacterium | reverse complement strand
GGAGCATATTTTTGATTTAAATCACGTGCCTTGTTATAAAAAAGAAATGCTTTTCTGTTCCATCCTTGAAGGAAATAACATGTGCCAACCTGATTCCAGTAACTCGGATGTCCCTTGTATTTAAAATAAGCTGCATCCAGAAGTTTGAAGGCCTCTGTAAACCGTCTCTGGTAACAAAGACTTATTCCCTTGGAGATGGGATTATCCACTTTTCCGGCCCTTTGCAATTTTGGTTCAGGAAGTCTCGCCAAAGACTCTTTTGAAAGAGCATCTGTCTGTGAAACCTCATCCACAAATAAATCTTCATGCTCAATATATTCGATTTCCGGGATCGCCTTAAAATCCTTGTTTTCTATCTCATCAAAATCACCATCAAGTTTAACACCTTTTTTTCCCGTGGTTCCACATCCCGAAATAACAACTGCAATAAAAATCAGAATTAACATCTTAATCATCTGCGGCCTCCCCTGTCCATCAAGACCGCTCCCGGCGAATACTGATATTCAATCTTTATGGGTAGCTTTGCTGAAGACATAAACAGATAATTTTCGTTCGATAAAATATTATTACCCGAGATCTGTCTTTTTGCCTCACTTTTGAATTCACCAACCTTTTTCAAAATTGGCAAGGAAATTTGTATCATGCTTTTTCGAAACGATTTCGTATATTCCGGTCCCTTACCGGGAGGAGTAAACTCCCTCATCTCTCTTACAATGGATTCATAACTTTCAATCAGCACCTTATAGACTCTAACAAGACCTTTCCCGGATCCAACAGAAAGAATCTCAAGTGCCTTGGCCGTCAGTCGGTCAAGTTTTGCAAATTTTTTCTTCAAAAGAGAATTATAGTTTTTTTCAGGAAACGCAAGTTTTAACTTGTTAAACTCCTGAACAACTACTCCCAGTTCCTGAACCTTGTAATGGGCAACAACATCAAGACCACTAAGTGGAATTTTCATTTTCCTCTTCCTGGAATATTTATAAAAACGCATGATTTTACTTTTCATTCCACGTGCCAGATCAAATTTACCGTTTCTCTCCAACGCATTTTTTAAATGGTAAATTGGCCCTATCAACTCCGGCCACATCCTGCGTTTTTTTTCCAATTTGGCAATCTGATTCTCAACGGAATTCCATCTCCCGAGTTCTTTTAGTGATTTAAGTATTTCCAAGCGAGCCTCGTTCACAACATTTTCAGGAATGTGGCAATTTGCGGTTTGCTGGATAAGATATTTGGCTTCCTCCACTTTCTTTTCTGAAAGATGGATGACGTAAGCATTCTTAAAAAATGTCTTCTTGTTTTTTGATTTTGTATTACAAAGTTTTTTCAATGTCTTTTCGTATATTAAAACTGAATCTTCAAATTTTCTTCTACTGAATAATTCCGCAGCAATCGTCAGGAAACTGGTTTCAAATCTTAGAATCTCTTTTGGATTCATCAACTTTAATGCTCTTTTTGCCCAGCCAACAGTTCTTCTAGCATCACGTAATTCATGAAACAACAACATAATATTATATGTTGCATTTCTTCTTGCAGCAGTTGATGTTTCGGGATCCTTGTATATATCCACATAAGCCCTGAGTGCCTTCTTTTTATCACCTTTTGTAACAAAACCCTGTACACTCTCAAATTGCATGGCAAGAAGAATTCTGCCCAACTGCTTTGCGTATTTTGGATTTACAATAAACTCCCTTCTTTTGATCTTTTTAACCCATTTTGAAAAATTGGCCTTGTCCTGGCGTTTTTTGTAATAATCCATGATTTTCGCAAGCATGGTTTCCTGTTTTTGATGCTCTCTTGGAAAATAACGCTTAAAACGAACCAATACATCTTCTGCCTTGTCCACCAGGTTTTTTCTCATATATTCCAAAAAAAGCCTCTGATAAATCGCTGAAGCTCTTTGCGATCTCGGATGATTTTTTAAATAATCATTATACACCTGCACTGTATATTTTCTCTTCTTGGCACTCGACACACCTTTTTGCTGAATGCAAACAATAAGGCCTTTCTGTGCCTCCTTTTCAATCTTTTTATTCCTGGCAACTTTTGAAAGCTCATAGGCCCTGTCATAATAATCAATAGCGTGATTAAAATTTCCCACAGCATAAAGAGTCTCCGCTGCTGCGAAGTGATACATATAAGCGTTCTTGTGATCTACCCCTGTCAACACATCAAAATAGCCCACCGCTTGACGAGTTTTTCTTGTTCTTTTTTTCTTTTCATGAAGATAGGTCTTTCCGACCACTTGATTTTGAAGAATGGATGCCATCTTTTTCAATTGTAATTTATAAATCTCCTTCTGCTCATCATTAAGTATGTTTTTTCTGTAATAGCCTGCCAGTGTCTGTGAGGTTTGCAGATGTTTTTGATAAGACCTCGAGCGTTCATACAGTTGCAAAAGATTCACATGAACTTCAACCTTGTCTTTGTCACTTGTAAGTTTATTCAATGCGCTTATAAAAGTCTTTCTTGCCTGCAAATACTTACCGTAGCTCAACAGATATTTTGCAACTTTAACAAGCTCTTCACCTGTTTGTGGAGGTCCCACTGTCTGTGGTTTGCCGGCCATTGCGGAAAAATAACTCAAATCACGTCTGGCACGCTCTGAAACATCTACAAATCTGGCTCCCTTGCTCATCTTGTAAACCTGTTTCATTCTGGATATTGCCTTGTTGTATTTACGCTCTTTAAAATAGCTCCAGGCCAGATTATAAGCATCTTTTGTCCACCATTTATCACGATGTTTTTTTAATGCATCCTCATACAAACTTATTGCCTGGCGAAACTCGCCATCATTATAATGCATCTCCGCCAAGGCAAGTTTCGTTCTAAGCATTAGATTTCGATTTCTGGTGGAACCTTTTATTGCCATCTTGTAATACTTTTTTGCACGCTTGAAATCCTGAAACTCCGCCGCATTCGAACCAAGAATGTAGTAAACCTCCGCCTTCTGTTTTATATGTGGAAATTTTTTAAAGATATGATAACAAACTTTTTGTGCCTGTTTGAAATATCCTCTTGAATTTTTAAAGTGGTTTTTCTTGTTTGCCCTTCGCCTTTTATCGGCACTCATGGCCATATACTTGTTATTTTCCCCCTCCTTGACAAGTCTGGCCTTTTCAAGAAGAAGTTCTGCCATTCTGAGAAACAACAACGGCTTGCGCCCTCTCGTTCTTTTATTGAGCCTCGTAACCTCTCTTAGCTCATCATCAATAACTGAAATCAACTGCTGCCTTCTGCTGTCATTACTTACAGCATGAACCATGACACTTGTTAAACTTATAATCGTTAGAATGAGGATTATCCAAAATAGTTTCAGTTTCATTTGGAACACTCCGACCGCAGGGCAAACACATAATCACCAAGCTCGTCTGCCCAAAACTCACCATTAAAAGACCAATAATACTGCTTATCATTTCTTTTGAGATATTTTACATCACCTCTTGTCCTGTCAAAATCACCAAGTCCCCTGTAGATTCTTTCCTTCCTGCGATAATTTATCTCAAGGCCGATACTACTCATACCCTCGAAGCCCTTGTTAAGCTGACTTATAAACATGTAAAGATTTTTCCTGACATAAGAACCTATTAAATCACGCTGCAATTCCAATGATGTTTTTAGATTTCGTAAAAACTCCCTTTTTTTTCTCCTTCCATCCAAATTCGACAATGCCTCTATTTCCTTCAATCCTTTTGAATATGCCGCCCTCTGTTCTATATACGCCGGATCCCTTAATATCGCTTTTAACATTCTCCCAAGTATCCTGTTTTTTGCCCCCAATTTTCCTGTCCTTGCCTTGTCTGCCAGGGAAAAGAACAACTTGTAATTTTTTCCATATCTACGAAGTGAACCATGAAGACGATCCGTTTCCTTTTCATATCTCGAATAATATTCATCAATTGTTTTTTTCACATCCTTATATAGGCACAGATGAAGGTACGAAAGGGCCCTTAAAACATCCACTTCCGGATTAAATATATAGTCAAATACCGGGGCCTTGTACGTTACCAGCTTACCGAGAGTCCTGTTATAGTCCTCCATATAAAAACTATTCCATGCCTCTTCAAAAAGAATTTCGGGCCAGATATATGATTCTTTGGAAAGATCCAAATATGACAGATTGGCCACGTTGTGTTTTTTTGCTGCAAACTGTGCCCGTGGTATTCCAACTATACAATTATCGCGATTCACAGATAATTGTCTGCTTCTGTTGGGATCACCTTCTCTTTTGATGTGCATATTGGAAACATTAATACATTGCTTATACACCTTTACGGCGCTCGCATAGCGTTTTTGAATAGCATGAATACTCGCTTCAAGTAAAAGTGCAAACGGTTTTACAGAATGCCTGGTGGAGATTTTTTTTCTTAAATTTCCAAGCGCCCTGTCATACTTTCCACGTCTGAAATATTTTTTGGCCAGAATATATCTGATAATCGGAGCATTGGATCTTTCAAGTATCCTTATTGGAAAAACCTCGAACTGTCTTACTCCAGTATTTGTAATAATTTCATCAATCAAATCCTCCACCCTGCTATTTGATGCAACACCTCCAACGGCGAGATACTCCTTCATGTACGGAACCGCTGTAAAATAAAGATTGTTATCCACAAGTTCACTGGCTGTTTCCACATATGAATTTCCAGCACGTGCCAGCGTAAAGGTGGTGAATAATATAAGCAGCATTGAAAAAAAAGTTGAAATTCTGAACATCCTGTCCATCCTTCATTAAAAAATATTCAAACCAAGAGATACCACTAAATCAAAATTTGAAAACCACGTCTGATCGGCCGCAGTTGAAGTCGTAGTTGCCTTCTGGGCCTTGTAATGGATTGCCGTCAAATCAATTCTGGTATGCCAATTCTCCGAAAAATAAAATTTAAATGCCATGTCCCACATGATGGAACCATGAGTCTCCGATTTGGGAACATAATTAATAACAGTACGATCAAGTTCCTCTCGATTATTTTTTTCCTCTAACGTGGCATAGCCAATTCCTATGATCCAATCCATATAAACAATTTTATTGAAAGTATTTATTTTTGCATAAAACGGTGACCAAAGAAGCATGGCCCCCATGTAGCTCTCTGTAATTCTCCTGAAGGGAACAGAACCAGTCCCACCAACATTCCTTACAGATGCAGCAGTTTCGTTTTCCTTCCCACTTTGTTTGGAGTAAATTCCTTCAAATCCCCAGTTTTCTGTGAAGAAAAAACCTGCACGCCCCTGCAACCCGTGTGCATCAATAAAGGCACCGGAAAGTGTGTGAGCATAACCTAAATTTATATGTGCTCTTGAAACCTTTCGATACTTTCTATTTTGAAGTACATAAACCTCCTTATCAGGATCGAGCCATGAGAAATTATAAATTGATCCTTCATCCGCCCTGATGGACTGAACTACAGATAGAAATAAAAATGAAACTACAAAAAAGCATAAAGAAAACTTAATCGTCATAATTTGCGTCCTGCTATTTTTAAAAATCCGTTTATTAGTGGACTATCCCCTACAGATATATTCTAACACAGGACTTAAGGCGTGCAAGAAAGCAAACATAACTTCCCATAGTTACAGATGGCGCAGTGCTCCGAATTAAAAAGATCAAACCGTGCCAACTTTTTCCATTCAGATGCAAGGTATTCATCAATATCCTTGTAGTTGACTTTTTTTGTAATTAATTTTTTTTCATCAAGATAGCATAATACCAGCTCAACAACATTTTCTTCCGGATAAGAATTAAGATCGAACATTGCCCTGGCATAAGAGAAAAGTTGAAACCAATATGATTTTTCATGTTTTTTTCTACTTCCGGTTTTAAAATCCCAGATAATATATTCTCCTGCTGTTTCTTTTGGTTTGAGAACCAAGTCTGGAATACCTGACAACATATATCCGAAAAGAGGAAACTTGATAACCTCTTCTGAAATAAAGTCATGTGAACTGTCAAAAATTTTCAATTTACTTTTAATCCAATCCAAAATCTGTATTTCTTCCTTGTTGGCAACCATTGCATCAGGTATTTTCCATGAATTCCTTATCACCTCGGAAATCATATAGTGAATTTTTGTTCCACGCTCACTGGACGAACGAATTTTCTGATTAACCTCCTCCATATCATCAATCGTCTCATCTTCAATATTTACCTCATATGAAAAATCCTCTCCTTTTCCTGTTACGGCCTTAACATCCTCCTGTGATAATTTGCAAACATTCAAAAGAAAAAATTTCCTGGGACAATCTGCGATTGTGGCAAGCCTGGTTACGGATAGCTCTGACATTATTGCCAGTTCATCCTTCCTGTTAAAATCATCCTTGGCCTTCTTCTGCATTCCAAGTTTATCCCTGTGGAAAAATGGAGGGTTGTTTAAAATCCGGTTCAAAAGTTGTGAATCACATTCATATTTTTCCTGCCTGGAAATATTTGAGATAATATCATTTGCTCCATCCAGTCGCTGTAGCTCACTCCAATTACGCACGGCAAGAATCCAGCTATTTTTATTCGAGATGGATGGTTCACTGTTTAAGGATATGTCCACCCAGCTTAAAGAATTCTTTGCCCTGGTACAGGCCACATAAAACAGACGTTTGGATTCAGAAAACTCCTTTTTCTTTCGAGCAATATTTTCAAGAATCAGGTTTGGTGATTTTGCCGGTTTTTCGGAATTCTCATCCAATTTCCACCTGATGCTTGCCGGATATTTTCCGATAAAACTTCGATCGGCAGCAGTTGCCCCGTTTGTAAGGATTCCACCCAATATCACATGATCAAACTCCAGACCCTTCGATGCGTGACATGACATGATATGTATATTCCTGTCTCCACTACCTGTTTGAAATTCCGTTGTATATTTTTGATCCATTTTTTCATTCATCAAATACAATGCTTCTTCAGGATCATCTTTTGAAATCTGACACACTGATTGTATATTTTTCATATTGTTTGAATAATTTGAATTGGAAATCCCCAGAACAAATAAAAATTTCCTGAAAGACTCAAACAGGCCCATGAATAGAATATCATTTTGAAACTGATCAATCGCATCCTGAAGACAAGTTGAAATTTTCATGGATTCAAGATATTTACCCAGAATAAAATTTCCATACTTGTCGATTGCCTGTTTTTGATTTTTAACTTCCCTGAATCCAACTCTACACTCAAGCAGCACCTGAAACATACCCCATACGGGATCTTCATTCATTGGTATCTTGATTTGCGAAACAAATGATTCACCATCATCCAGCAAAAGTGACACAAGAAAAAGTGCCGGATTCATTTTTCGATATAAGATACAAATACTTTCCCCTGGTCTCCTTGTCGAAATTTCCCGTATTTTCTCACGTATACTCAAGGCCTCATAATAATTTATTTCATCTGCGGACAACTTGTTTTTTTCAATACTGGAAGGAATAAGTTGAAAATCAAGACTGACAACTTCCCCATTATTGTCATCACCCGATGATCCCGGATATTCCTGCGGTTCTCCCGGAACAGTCTGATAATCAAATCCCGTATATCCCTCTCCAAGTGGAAATACATAATCAAACAGCTTGTTATTAAATGTTATAACTGATTTTGAAGAACGATAATTATTCCTCAACGTAAGCCTTCCATCATTCGACATTTCCGAAAGACATTTCTTGAAAACACCCAACTCTCCGCCTCGAAATCCGTATATTGCCTGCTTTATATCACCCACCGCGAAAAGACGATCGTATTTTTCTCCAATCAATAATTGAATAATTTCCCATTGAATATTTGAAGTATCCTGAAATTCGTCCACAATAAAATAACGGAAATTTTTTCCAATCCTCTCGCAATCATTTCCATTATTTTTCAACCCGTTTAATACATAAAATTCCAGATCGGAAAATGTTTTCCCATTTTCGCTGTCATACAAATCATCAACAAAATCAAAAATCTCCTTGAAAACACAAAGCCATTCTCTGAATGCTCCGTCGTGCCCTTTGGAATAATTCAAATAATGTTCCTGATTGTCCTTTATAAATTTTTTTAAAATATTTAATCTTTTAAAAAACTCCCTCGCCGAATCAGGAGCATCCTTGGCCGCCGGCATTCGATACTTGTTGGTTGCAAAATATTCAGCCAATTGATGCATTGTCTCGGGTCTCAGATCAAGAAGTTCCATCCTTGTCTTGTTGAATTTTTCAATAAATTGATACCATTTCTTTGCTGAATATTCCCCGCAATCCTCGAGAGAAAAACCATTCTTGAAAATATCCAACAGATTAAGCGCAGACAGTAATTCCACAAAATAATCTTCAACGCCCCACGTTTTTTCCATTTGTGGATCAATATCCCTCCACATCAACCGCAATTCAGAAGACAGGAAAATATCATTTATCGCATTTCCCACCTGGACATGATGATTCAACACATTCAGGACCGCCGGATTGCGTTCATCTTTTTTTCCAAGACACCATAGCTTGAAAAATTTTCCAATCTTCCCACGAAGTTCCAGATCGCCGATAATTTCAAATTTCGCAGAACAATCCGTTATATAACCCGAAGAAAGCAGCTTATGGCAAAACCCGTGAATGGTGGTCACTGTTATTTTGTCAACGATGTCTTTTGTAATTTCCCACCTGGCACCATTAATGCCGGAGATTCTGTTTTGCAGTCTTATTTTCAATTCACCGGCCGCTTTTCTCGTAAAAGTCATTACCACTATTGATGTCAGATACTCCGTCATCCTTCTTCTGTATTCATCCTCTCCTGATGATTTGATCTTTTTATCAAATTCATTAATAAGATGTATCAGATGCTCAATAATTACGAATGTTTTACCTGAACCGGCCCCTGCACTCAAAATCACTCCACCCGTGTGCTTGATTGCCTTTAGTTGTTCAGGATTTGGAGTTCGTTCAGACATCTTTTTCGTCCTGTATCACTGACCTTGAGCAGAGGTTTTTTACCTGGCAGTATTTACACACATCCGATGTCGCGGGAATTGGATCATAATTATTTTCTTTTTTCATCCTCTCAACAATTTTCTCTTCATGCAGCGAATATCCGGCAATAAATTCTTTTGGTTCAAGAATTCTTTTTATAATTCTCTTTTCTCCCATAAATTTTATCTCCTTCAATCGATTGTATACGCTCTCACTGCTGCAAAAAATAACTGATTTTTCGACATCGGAAAGACAACAAAAACCGTAAAAGGATATCCTGTCCAGGTATTGCGAATTATGATTCAGATAAAACCAAAGTTGAATCTTCTCCATATTCATCAAATCCCCCACTCTGGGGATACTTGCGGCAGACCGCTTAAAATCGACAATGCCCATCATATTCGTATTCTCAATCAGACAGTCCAGTCTTCCAAAAAACATGTCACTGTTTTTTTTATCTGAAAATTCCTTCTCAAACTTCAATTCAGTATTCCCATCTGCGGCCTTTATCTGCAACAACGGCAAAATACCATTCGATGAATAATCCACTATTTCCCGAAGATATGATTCCTTGCGGTAGTTATCCAGAATTATTCCATTGTCACCCAGATACCTTTCAAGATTTTTTTGTGCAATTTTCCTGACTGAACGCCTGTCCAATAAATCATATTCCTTGATATAATCCTCAACAGTCAAGTGTTCCAGTATGCCAAGCTGATCAGGCATCAGGGAATTATGGAGAGAGATTTTTCCTCCAAGCGAATCCACATAACTAAAATAATATTTCCTTGGACAATCCATATACGCCTGCAATCTTGATGCAGATATCCTTTTTACCGTATTTCCATCAACCACAGGATCTTCTGCCAGTAAATCCACGGCCTTTGTTTTTTCCACGGAAGAAATTTCCGAAATGTTCACTCGCTCAAAATCTCCAATCACCTGATTCCATCCGACATCAAAGTCAACAAGGCCATTCTCAATAAAAAGAATCGCCCCATCACTTTGCAAAATATCCGTCAGCCTGTTTTTCAATATCAGAAATTCAAACTCACTTCTATGCAAAGGCCCAATCGACTTTAAAAATTCCATTACTTTGGGTTCATGCTTTTCAACTGTACTTTTTAGTGTGGAATATCTGCTCGTCACACAAACAATATTCAGCGCGTTTTGATCAAATCTTTCCAACTCCTCAATACCGCTGATTCTCCCCCCGGGTTTTTTCTGCAAAAGAGGCGAGGAAAATACTCTCGGAAGATCAAGCTCACAAACATTTGCCAGGAGTTTTAGACAAAAATAATCCACCATCCTGTTTTCATCCGAAATATTCTCCCATTTATCAATTGTCTGCTTGAACAAAAGACAAATTTTAATTTTTCGATAATCCTTTTTTTCAAGTTCATCCTTTATTATTTTATCCAGATCACTGTAAAGTTGCTCTGTTTCGACAACCGATTCCCCTGAGAAATAATATTTTTCAGAAAAAAATTCCATAATCATGTTCAACTGACCATGAAAAAAATTATTTTTTGCTTTAAAAAAAAGTCCGTCCAGCGGAAACTCATTAATCTGCTCCACAGACGGACATCTCTCTGCAAGATACACATCCACTATGGTGGATGTAAGCGAAAAATCTACAGTTCTATCAATATACTCGTTCATACGTCCCGCTGGGAACACCGTCATATCCAGAACCTTTTCAACTTCCTTTTTACCTGCAACATTCACCTCAACAGCATCCAACCAGTTTATCCAGTCCGAATTCATGCTTTCCCTGTATACTGATTCCTGAAATGGAATAAATACATTATGTCTGATCCCCAATGCCTTGAGAAAATCAACCTGGATTGCAGTCAATTGCGTAAAACCCCAAAAAACAATATTATTAAATCCTTCACCGGAAAAATACTTGTCACGATAAACCTGATGATCGTTAATCCTATAGGCTTCAGATAAAATTGAATAACTCTTGTGTTCATCGACAATCGCAAGACTGTCCAATACTTGCCAGAAGATACAAATCCCATCCGCAACAGTTTTATCATATTCCTTCAGAATCTCCTCTATTAGTGAAAATTCCAATGTATAACTTCTAAATGTTGTAAACAGATTGAATACCTGGTCAAAAACCTCAAAGGAAAGTTCTGGAAAATATTTTTTCCAAACCGTTCCAAGATAAATCATCAAATCAGATTTATTTTTCCGCAGGGAATCCAGCTGATTTCCAAAACCTTTTTTCAACTCGTCTGCAACAAATTTGGAAATAGTGATAACTGTAAAATTTTTTGTATCATTAATCGCCGACACAGCGGTGTTCACACCCAGAATACGATTTCTAAAATCATCTGCCGCACGGGGATTTGGACATATAACAGTGGTTGTGGTTTCTTCGTTCTTAATCCACTCAAATTTGTACAAATCATGTATTCTATCAAATAATATTATACTCAGCACAACTCATTTAATGGCCTTGGTGCCATGTTCCTTTTTGAAAAACATACTATCATAAAAACCACCCATGCCACTCATTAAATCAACATACCTCGCCCGGATTTTTTCATCATATTAGGAATATACACTGGTTAGCAATTTCGAACCGAATACCCTATAATAAATCATGATTTATTCTTTCATTCATCAATCAAAACAATTTTCCATCCATTATTTCGATGGAACAAAATTTATCAATGAAACACTGAAATTTCATCGTCTTAAAAAAGACCAAAGTACAATTTTCATCAAATTATTACTTGGCACAATACTTTTAAATGTCCAGACCAGACCAAACGAAGGAATCGGACTATACCTTGATTCCAAAAATTTTAATTTTAAAATTGAAAGTAATTACAAGGGCCACACCAGAACGCTTTTTTCTCCGAAAGATTTAGCTGAATGTCCGGAATTATTTTCTGCAAACTGCATGGTTTCCAGAATTATTTCACCGGCAAAAAAATCCGAGATATTTCGTACACACCTTCAAAACATAGATACAAATTTGTTAATTACCACTATTTTAAAAAAGATTTATTCAACGAATGGACGTATCATCACATCGTCCGACCAGAATTCAAGTATCCTAATCACCAAATTGCCTGATTCCCCCAATCATACCAGTATTAGCGAAAAACCTCCGGAAAGCATAACGGAATTCATTTCAAAAATTAACACCAATCTAATTGAAATTTTAAATCATGATATTTCACAGGAATACGATCTGGTAATACTTATGAAGGAACTTGATTTTAAAATAAGAAATCGTCGCGCAATCGAACTAGAACCAATCAATAATCCTCTTTCTTTTTTCAATGAATAATAATCTTTTAAAGATCTCTACTTCCTTATAAAAACCACAAAAATTTTCTGATCCGGCCCCGGTGGAAAAAACAGGAGAAAGAAGTGAACTTTTTCTGTATAGAACATGCTCACCCTTGCTTTCAAACTCGGCCCACTCTCTTCCTTTTTCCGGAAATTCAAAGTTTTTCGTACCGGATGATGTCACCAGAATCAGAATATCATCATGCTGTTTGGTTTTTTCCTGAAATATGGCAATCATTTTATCCAACTCACCCAGAATTGATCTTGCCTCTCCGATTTTTTTATTTTTCAGGGCATTAAAATATGAAAAATCCCTTATGATAAATAAATATCTGGTTTTCCCGACGGAAAATCGCTTGAATATTGACCCTACATTACTGGAAATACTGGCAAAGCATGTACCACTCTGGCATGTTTTATCATAATAAATTCCCTTTTCCACGAAGGGATGTTTATCCTGAAAGTGAAATAATTTTTCTTCCATGGAAGCTCTGCCCATTTTCCAAAAATAAATATTCTCGTAAAATATTTTCCCTTCTTTTCCACAATTCCATGCACGATCAAGTGATTCGCATGGTGCACTTACTGACTCAAAAATCCCGGTATCGTATCCCAACTCATGTAAATAGCTCCATATCGGTCTGTGACCATAGTCCGCGCAACTATTCTTTATATTTTCCCTTCCAACAATCTGGGAAATAAATCCCTGATAAGGTGCCGGTCTTAAATTATATAAATTATAGTTCCATATTTTTCCAATACAGGTACTTTCTTCAAAGGATGTTCTTGTATTTTCATCCGGATAATTAAATCTAAGCATCGCAACATGCTCTTCATCCAATCCTGCTATCTGTATCCAGATTATTTTTTTAGGCTGTTTCCCATAAACATGCTTTTTTCTGTTCAGGGTACCCATGTGGGAACATGAAGTAATCAATAAAAAACTAATAGCCAACAGCGTGATTTTTTTTGTCATCGTAAAATCCAGTTTTATTCACCATTTTAAGACCAAAAACCAGTGACACCACAAGAAGCAAATTGGCAATCGGAACCAATAGTTCTTCGGATGCTCCAATAAATATTCTTGCAAGATCACTAAAAATGATCAATAGCAAATAGATCCCATTTCCAATTGAAAAAACTTTTATCTTAAATATTTTGATAAGGCCTGCAACAAAAACCACATTTAATAAAATATGTCCTGCAAGCACCCATTCAAAACCAACAAAACTGGCCAATGTATAAAATGTCACCCCACCTAAAATTGGTATCTTTATTAAAATCCTTTTTTGAACCTTCAATATATTTTCCGAAAATTCTGAAACATGATTTCCAAGTTTTAACAATATGTTAATAAGTAAAAATCCCGAGATTCCAAACAGGGAAGCTTCAAATATTCCCATCCTTGTCACCAAATCAAGGGCCGACAAACCATGGGAGGCTAAATTTCCAGCAATTCCCATAAGAACAATCAATAAAAAACATATCCAGTATATCCTGAATTCAGGCAACAAAATCGCCTTATGTTTTTTCGCAGTACCCCATTCGTAGTAACACACGAAAACAATTAATAGAACAAGCGAAAATATCCCAAATATTATATCCACAACAACTTCCCAGAATTCCCCTATCCTATCAAAATACCAGGGTATATACTAACGTAATAATGGAGTAAATTTAACCAATGAGTGTAATTTTATGTCAAAGTTCCTTTTGACACTGAAATTTTTGATTTTCATCAGTTGCGTTACAGGAAACAACATCCTGGCGAACACCAAAAAAACTCCTGAAGATGGCCCTCCCGGTATACTTGAATCAATAAATAACTTTGTCCACATCAACAGGGAACACTTCACCAAGGCCATGAAATCAGCTAATGCATACCGAATTAAACGGAATGATCTGAAAGAAATAAAGGAAATTGCAATATCCACTCCGTTTATAAAAACCATCCTTTTTAACTCCGATTCAAAATACATTAACATGATTTCCGGAAATAATGGTCTGTGCAATTTTTATGCACTAATGGAAAACAATCTTCTTAAGACGACCAATGGTCTTATAAATGATGTATTAATCGATATTATTACGAAAAATAAGATAAAAAAAACAGTACTTGTCTCCAAAAAGATTCTTCTGGAGCACATTTACAAGACCAGATGTTTTAAAAATAAATCAGTCTCAACAATTTTTAATTCAACAAACTATCTCAAAACAATAAATTCAATAAAATTTAAAATTCCAAAAAATCGCAATGAATGTCAGAAAATTTTCGATGAATGGAAAACCCACCTTTATTTGCCATATATCTGTAAATTCCCTGAAAGCATTTCCCTGAGTCGAAAAATTCGTGAAAAAATAAAGAGGAACAGGAATTATCAAACAACCCTCAGTGCGCTGCAAAGAGCGATAACTTCGTCAGGAAGACGTTATGAAAAACAAATTCCATTGTTCCAACAAACATATATGGAAAATCTGTGCAGACATATTGAATCACCTGATAAATTCTGTAACACATATTTAAGTCCCGGTTTCTGGGAGGAAATTGTACGTGGAGAAAAGCCCCTTTATTATATGCAACACAGATGTAAATTGTTACTGAGGAACAACAAGCTTGACACAAACAAATTACGTCAATGTATCAAACTCATGAATGACGATATTAACAGATGTACGACACTCGGTATTACACAATATCCATCGTTTTTCCCAAAGCCGGATTGTAAGACCATGGAGAAGGCCCTTTCTGTTTCACGTCTAAAAACTTCATATCAAGACTGTCCTGGAAGAATTGATTATGAAAATATTGTAAATATTAACAGGATACTGGAACATTTCAGCGATGATAAAAAATCAACCAATCCTTCAGCATGTGTTTATGAAACCATGGAGGATTTTGCCAACGTTGTCATCAGTGCCACCAACAATCTCATCTGGCCTTTAAAAATATGCTACATAAATCCGGTTGACAACAAAAACAAGTGCGAATCATACATCCCGGGCCAGCATCCATCCAGTAGTCTGGCAGAGCAAAAAGTAATGGCAAAAATCCTGAATCGAATAAAAGGTTCCAGTTACAAGGAAGATTGTAAAATCATAGACAAAACACAATATAATCCATTCCTTCTTCAATATAAAAACGGATGCTTTATCGTCGTGGACAAAATGAAATGTACCGGTTTTAACTGTCCAAAAAATATCTATTTCCGTGGAAAAATAATTACCGGAATTAAATACGAGGGAAAGTTACGTTTCGAGTATTTTCCCAATTCGTATATGCATGAAAAAAATTCGATGGATCATATTATCCGTCAAAAATTCGCACTAAAAAGCAATCGGATACCAAATTTGACCATACTGACAAATTTCCTGAAAAATAATCCAAACGCAATTATTCACGGGGTGGGATGCGCCGAGAATCTTTTGCCACGATTTTTTCGTTCACATACTCTCAGTGACTGTTCTCCAACCCCCTTTATTATCGACGGGGTTTTCGATAACACAAATGAATTACTACTATCCGTTCGAACACCAATGGATGACGTGCATACACCAAGATTAATCATGTGGAATAAAATTTTTGCTGCAATAACCGGTTTTCAGAGGATTCACCCACTCAATACATGGATGCTATATGGAATCAGAAAATAATATAATTCGTTTTTTAATATTATTAATCTGCCTGTTACTTTCCAAATTTACCTTTGCCAAAAGCAAGTTACCAATACTGGCTACAAAACAGGATATTCATAACATTCGCTTTATTTCCTCCGACGGAAAATATACTTATTACCAACGATCTTCAGGTGACTTGATTCTCTCTTCAAATTACAATATCCGTAGTGTTCTCAAGGGACAAAAATTAACACAATACAAGGTTTATGGATCAAAGTGGCGAAAAAAAATCATCATCTCCGTTTCCGGGGACTATCATTATTATTACAATATCAGACAACTTAATAAACTTTACCAGGTCGAATTTGGAAAAAATGAAGCTGAATTACTTGGCATGGGAACAAACCCAACCCTGCATCTGAATGATTCCTGGATTTCATATTTCAACCCTTACAACAGAAAAATACATTTTCAGAATCTGGGCCATAAGGAACTGCAATTCGAAATATCCCTTGCAAACAAAATAAATCATTATTTTGTTCCAAGTGTTGTCATGCCTGATAATAAAACCGTTATATATACGGATTTGGACGAAAAGGGCCTGCCTGGGATTATGCGCTTTTCCATAAATAACAAAAAATTTGATCTAATCCTCAAGGGAAAAACTCATATGGCAAAGATTGAACTTTGTCTGGACAATAATAAATTATACGTTGGTCATTTTGGCATTGGGAAGAGGAACCAAAGCAGCACCATACAGGTCATTGATAAAATCACAAATATCACTATGAAAAATTCCCGCAAAATATATCATTCCGACCTGAACGATATCGGAAATATCATCTGCTCAATGGCAGACAACAATCTATATTTTGTAAAATCCCTGAAAACATCCTCTGGAAAAATAAATAATGAAATTGTATCGATTGAACCCGTATCAGGTAAAATTTCAATATTAACGGATCTTAAATATGCATCACAGGTAATCAATATTGATGGCAGATTAATTTGTCCGTTCAGAGGAAAATATTATCTGGTAATTGGAAAAAATAATATGGAAAATGATAAAATTCCAGGCAGTACATTTTGAGCAGGAAATACACGAAAAAACAGTATTTAACGATTGTGGCTAACATTATTATTTTTTATATTTTAATGAATTCGACGTTTGGGGCAGACATTATATACACGCCCAAATCGTACTACCCACTTGAGTTCCAATATCTCGTCACCTCAATGCAAAAGAATGTGCTTGATAAAAATCAATATGCCGACTTTGAGAAATCAATCATTATTCTTGATAATTGTTCAAGAAATATGGACAGATTGGAACTTATGTTTCTTTTTAAAACTGAAATTTATAAATTATTAATGAAGAAAAAACCACAACTGAATTTAAGAAAAAGCCATTACGAAAAGATTATTCTGGAAAAACTTGATAAATACATTCAAAACAACAGGGAAAAGCTTACTCCATACTCACTCTGGATGGCCGAAATCCTAAAAAGTGATTTACATGAACTTATTAATCACAAACTTTATAAAAACATTCTAAAATACCTGAAGGATGGAAAAATAAATTTTAATAAAAATTTTTTACAGCTTAAAAGCCGATTTAAGCTGATACTGCCCTGGGCACATATCTTTGTTTCCAAAGAACCGGATGAGCTTGAAGACCTGTTATTTCCAATCATGTTTGAAACACTGAATCGTTTGAAAATATATTGTTCTGCATTTTCGCAATTAAGAAATAAGAAAGTCTCTGAAAAAAGACCTGGGCAATTTTACTTTTTTGCCGTGCACAAAACAAAGGGCCAAACAGAAGAGGATACCATCAAAAAAATATATACTATTCTCGATCTGGAAAAGCTGGATGTCAGAGAAACCAGGTCCAAAAACAATTTACTTAAATGGACACCAAAGGATGAACCGAAAGAAAGAGCTCCAATTCCTGATATTATCCCAACCCCCGACCCATCGTATATTTATCCAAAAACGCTGCCTGTACCTGTCAACGACTGGAATATTGATATCGAATAACGCATGATATAGGATGACTTATTAACACTTAAATAGGATTAAGAACAATGTCGCTTAGTAAAAGACCATATAAGGGTACAAGAGATTTTTTCCCTGTTCAGGAAAGATTAAGAAAATATATTTTCTCACACATGAGCAAGACAGCCGAATTATTCGGATATGAACCTTATGATGGCCCGCTCTTGGAAGAGGTTGAGCTATACAAGGCAAAATCCGGAGAAGAACTCATTAATGAACAAATTTATTCCTTTACCGACAGGGGTGATCGTTTTGTTGCCATCAGACCGGAAATGACCCCGACACTTGCACGCATGATAGCACAGATTCACCGTGAAACCCCAAAACCAATTCGTTTCTATTCCATTCCAAACCTTATGAGGTATGAAAAGCCACAAAAAGGCAGACTCCGGGAACATTGGCAGTTCAATGTTGATATTTTCGGGGCACCTAAAAGACAAGGTGAATTTGAAATACTTCAAATTGCTGTTGCCCTGATGGAAGAGCTTGGTGCCACAAACAAAATGTTTGAAATTTTAATTAATGATCGCACCATTGTGGAAACCATCTTCAAAAAAATAATGGGCCTTGATGATAAAAAAGTCCACAAGCTTTACAAAATTGTTGATAAAAGCAAAAAAGTAAGTCCAAAAGACCTGAAGGAAATGATTGATGCTACAGGAATCTCCGAGGAGGCAAAGGAAAAACTACACAAATATCTGGCCTTCTCAAGTTTTGAGGATGTTCTTTCCTTTTTTGAAGATGAAGGACAGGCGGATTGCGTAAAAGACCTGTACGATTTTCTAAATTTGGTAAACAACTCAAACTTGAAAAATTTTTTACACTATGACCCAACCATTGTCAGAGGGCTCGATTATTATACGGGCATTGTCTTTGAAATTTTCGACAAACATCCGGAGAACAGAAGGGCAATCTGCGGAGGTGGTTCCTACGCTGATCTTCTAACAATCTTCAATGAACCATCCGTACCCGGTGTTGGATTCGGTCTTGGTGATGTCACTCTTACCGATTTTCTCAAAACCCATCAGCTTTTACCGGACTTCACCAAACCATGCAATGACCTTCTTCTAACCTTTCAGGATGAAAATGCCGTGTCCGTATGCATGAATCTCGCAACAGAATTAAGAAGAAAAAACATGCGTGTTATCACTCATCTTGAGTCTCTAAAATTAAAAAAAATATTTCCACTTGCCGAAAAGAAAGGTGCCGGTTTTGTCGGAATGATCGGCAGCAAGGAGTTGTCCACCAATCGTGTACAAATCAAAAATATGAAAACAAAAAAACAATATGACATCTGCATCGATGAAATTGATGAAATTGTGAAGGTAATACATGAAATTTGAGACAGAAAACAACGAACTCTCCAAAACACTTGATCCAAAACAATTTGAATCCAAGTGGTATAACCATTGGGAAGATAACAAATACTTCGCTCCCAAAATGGGAAAACAAAAAAAATCCTACTGCATAATCATGCCTCCACCGAATGTAACTGGAAAACTACATGCAGGACATGCCCTTGATATGACCACGCAGGATACCATCATCCGTTTTAAAAGAATGAAAGGATTTAAAACCCTGTATCTTCCAAGCATGGATCACGCCGGTATTGCCACCCAGTCCGTCGTGGAAAAAAAAATACTAGAGGATGAGGGAAAAAGTCGTAAAGACATGACACGTGAAGAATTTTTAGAACGTATCTGGAAATGGAAAGATGAATATGGTGATTTTATCACAAAACAGGCACGTCACATTGGTGTTAGCTGTGACTGGGATTATTTTGTTTTTACAATGGACCAGGGCCCACATGAAGCAGTTAACAAGGTTTTTTGCGATTTATATAATGAGGGACTGATTTATCAATCAAACTATATTGTCAACTGGGACCCGTTGCTTCAATCTGCAATTTCTGATGCTGAAGTCGAACATAAGGAAGTCAAGGGGGCATTTTACCATGTTCTCTATTCCGTAAAGGACCATGACACAAAACTTGAAATCGCCACGACAAGACCGGAAACAATGCTCGGCGATACTGCTGTGGCCGTCAATCCAAACGATGACCGTTTTAAACATCTTATTGGAAAAACGGCCATCGTACCACTTTGTAATCGTGAGATTCCAATAATCGGTGACGAACATGTTGATATGGAACTTGGTACAGGTTGTCTGAAAGTCACACCTGGACACGACTTCAACGACTTTGAAATAGGAAAGCGCCACAAGCTTGAAACTATAAATATTCTCAATTCTGATGGCACACTGAATGAATACGGACTTGAATGGAAGTCAATGAGTTGCAAAAAGGCCAGGAAATTGATTGTTGAAAAATTAAAGGAACTTGGATTATTCATCAAGCAACACGATCACATCCATCAGGTAGGTCACGGGCAACGCTCTCATGTCCCCATCGAACCGATTGTTTCAAAACAATGGTTCCTGAACGTTCAAGAAATGGCATCAACCGCGGTCAAGGCCATTGAAGATAACAAAACACGATTTTATCCAAAGGGGTGGGAAAACACATATTTTTCATGGCTGAGAGAACCACGAAACTGGTGTATTTCCAGACAACTTTGGTGGGGACACCAAATACCTGTCTATTATTGCAAGCAATGTGAAAACAAGTGGGCCGCTGAACATAAACCCGAATGCTGTACGAAATGTGACAGCAAACACTTCAGCCAGGATCCCGATGTTTTGGATACATGGTTTAGTTCCGGACTTTGGGCATTTTCAACCCTTGGATGGCCGGACAAGAAAAGAATGAAAGAAAAGAGCTTCAATGATTTTTTCCCAACCTCCACGCTGGTAACAGGCTACGACATCATCTTTTTCTGGGTGGCAAGAATGATGATGATGACCTTGAAGGTACTTGGTGAAATTCCATTTGAAAAAATTTACATACACGCCATAGTCAGGGACAAACTTGGTCGCAAGATGAGTAAATCACTTGGAAACGGAATTGATCCAATCGATATGATTGACAAATATGGCTCCGATGCTTTTCGTTTCGCTCTTGCCGCAGGTTCCGGATATAACCGCGGGCTTAATCTTGATCCCGAAAGAATCAGTGGATATAGAAACTTTATGAACAAGATATGGAATGCTTTCAGGTTCATACATCCGTTTATTTCCAACACAAAATCCAAACTACCTGATATTCAAACACTGGATAATCATGAAAAATGGATTCTTGGTGAACTAAACAGCGTCACTCTGAAAATGAATGAATCAATTGAGGAATTTCGTTTTGATGATGCATGTAATGCCATCTATCAATTTGTCTACGATAAATATTGTTCGTGGTTTATTGAACTTTCCAAGAATGTTCTTTACGGTGATAACGAAAAAAGCAAAATACAAAGAACAAGTGTATTAAAATATTGTTTCAGGGAAATAGTCGCGCTCCTTCACCCCATATCCCCTTTCGTTACCGAGGAATTTTGGCAATATCTGAAAAATGACGGTGAAGACCTGTTAATCGCACAGGAATATCCTGAATTTGACGAAAAACTTGTTTTTGACAAGGATCAAAGTGACATGAATCACTTTATCGAAACAATCACACTTATAAGAAACATGCGATCTGCCCTCAATATAAAACCCAAGGATGAAATTTCAATAGAACTCTTCTCTGGTGACAAGGAACTTCTTAAATATTTTGAAAAAAACAAGGTTTATTTCCACGAACTGGCAAGAGTCAAAACCATTGTTACTGCGAACAAAAACGGAGTCCGTCCTCCAAAATCAATAATGTCCGCAACAACCAATACCGAAATATTCATGCCACTTGAGGGAGTCGTTGATATTAACGAACATATTAAACGTCTTGAAAAAAATCTGGAGAAAACAAAAAAAGAATTTAATCAAAATGACAAAAAACTTAAAAACAAAAAATTTGCAGAAAATGCACCAAAAGATGTTATTGAAGGCGTAAAGAAAAAAGTGTCCGATCTAAAACAAAAAATTATTTCACTCGAGGAAAATGTAAAAAGCTTTAAATGATGTTTAAAATCACAAAAGAACACATTATTGGTTTTATGGCCGCAATCATTTACATGGTGTATTCGTTTACTTTTCGCTACAGGGTTTTCCTTCATCCAGACATTATAAATGACATGAAAAAAAAGGGGGATCTCCCTGGAAGTGGGATACTCATTGCTTTTTGGCATCAGGATGATCTCGCCGCAATTCCATACTTCGCATTCAAGAAAATTATGATTATGGTATCACTCTCAAAAGATGGAAGGATTCTGGCAACTGCTCTTCGAATTTTTGGATACAAGGTTATATCAGGTTCTTCTTCCAGAAGAAGCATTGCAGTCTTCATCGAAGCACTCAAAAAATTGAAACGTGGAGCAAGTTTTGCCATTGCAGTTGACGGACCGCGTGGTCCAATATTCGAAGCAAAGGAGGGAGTAATAAAACTCTCAGAAAAGTCACAACGACAAATATATCCCCTTCGGGCCTTTCCTGAAAAGTACTTCATGTTTAAAAAGGCATGGAACAAACCGCGTCTCCCACTTCCTTTCAGCAAAATATTTATTGTATGCGGAAAACCAGGATTTTATTCCAGAGAAGAGCTATCGAAAGAAATAAATTCAATCAAATTGCCACCCACTTGAACTTTCTCAATCGTCAGATAACTATAAATTGATGAACAAAATCCAACAGTGACTGAATATTCTCGATTTTTCTCGTTCCTCCCTCCATATTCAGGGAAATATCCTTGTCATTAAAAACGATCCTCATTGGAGATGATTTGAAGTATTTGCACACCGGCATAATTGCATCTGTGTCCGAAAAAACAAACGCATCAATCGCAAAATATGATGCCATTTCCCCCTGCCATTCGATATTTGTGAATATCACCTTGGAAGAAGTCATTAATTGAATTAGCTGACTTGAATTTTTAAATTTTTCAATATCATAAGTGTTGCTACCACCTATCTCGGAAATAAAACTTTGAAATTCTTTTTCTACTTGATTTTCCACACCTGATTCATCATCACATTGACAGGCAAATACAAATTTTTGCTCCTCAAATCCTTTAAAAAATTCAGTCAACTCCCTTTTAAATGAACACTTTAAAAAATCTTCAAAACACACAAGAACATGAGTCCTTGATTCCAGACTTGCAAATGATGTTTCTTCACCAATAACTTTAAGGTTGGAAAAATCTTTCCCTGAAAATTGCGACAAAAGCCTCAGGTATCTTTCATCATTTTCAGTAATGGTCTGAAACTCCTCATTTTCAAGTTTTTTCGTCAGAAACAGACGATTTAATCCTCTTTTATAACCAATACGTTCCTTTGACCGAAAGGCAAATCCCATAAATGCAGACTTTAACGAGTTTTCCAGATCAAAATAATAATCGATATTAAAAATATCCAGCTTATTGACGCAAAAATGATGAATCCCTGACAGACTGTTTTGTCCTGCAGGAAAATAATGTACTTCCACCGGAAATGGGAGGAATTTATATAGATTTTTCTGCCCTTCATTGAGTATTATACTCACCTTTTCCGCCCCATATTGTTCATTCAGAGCATGTAAAAAAGGAAAGCTCAACACAAGCTCTTCATCTTTTGCCGGGGCTCGAACAAGAATCTTAATCATCAGAACACCTTAAAACTATTCGACCATACCAACCGCACTTCACATTGCGCACCCTTTCATAAGATTTATAATATACACCAAAGAATTTGGAATTTCATCTGTGGGATTGAAATCTGTCACCTTTTACGCTATAAATCTCATAGCAATAGTACATTTTATCCATACAATACTTTGGAGTATATCATGAGAAAAAAAAGATCCTGGGCAGAACCTTTTAAAATCAAAGTTGTGGAATTATTAAAAACCACCACCAGAGAAGAAAGAGAAAAGGCCATAAAAGAGGCTGGGTTCAACACCTTTCTACTAAAAAGTGATGATGTTTATATCGATCTTTTAACTGACAGTGGAACATCTGCCATGAGTGACGTGCAATGGTCTTCAATGATGCTTGGAGATGAAGCATACGCCGGCAGTAAAAACTTCTACAGCCTGGAAAAGACCATTCAGGAATACTATAGTTATAAATATCTGGTTCCCACACACCAGGGTCGCGGAGCAGAACACATATTGTCACAGCTTATGATCAAGGAAGGCGACTATATTCCAGGAAATATGTATTTTACAACAACAAGATTGCACCAGGAAAAGGCAGGTGGAAACTTTGTCGATGTAATTGTTGATGAAGCACATGACCCTTCAAGCGAATTTCCCTGGAAGGGAAACGTTAATATCTCGAAGCTGGAAAAACTGATTAACAAGGTTGGTGCCGACAAGGTTCCTTACATTTCCTATGAGGGATGTGTAAATATGTGCGGAGGACAACCATTCTCCATGGAAAATATCAAGGAGTTGCGCAAGGTTTGTGACAAACATGATATTGCAATTATGTTGGATGCCACCCGTTGCGCGGAAAATGCATATTTTATCAAGGAAAAAGAAAAAGGATACGAGAACAAATCAGTCAAAGAGATTCTGTATGAAATTTGTTCGTACACTGATGGCTGTACAATGTCCGCCAAAAAAGATTCCTTGGTCAATATTGGTGGCTTTTTTGCCTGTAATGATGAAGAGCTTTACAAAAAAGCACAGAACATGTGTGTTATTTTTGAGGGACTCCACACATATGGTGGTATGGCCGGACGTGACATGGAAGCACTTGCCCAGGGGATCAAAGAAAGCGTAATGGATGAGCATCAAAAGGCAAGAATCGGCCAGACTAAATATCTTGGCCAGAACTTACTCGCAGAAGGTATTCCAATTGTTGTTCCATGCGGAGGACACGCAATCTTTTTAGATGCAAAAGCATTTCTTCCACACCTGGACCAGGATGATTTTCCTGCTCAAACTCTTGCCGCCGAATTATATTTGGAATCAGGAATCAGAGCAATGGAGCGTGGTAACGTATCTGCCGGAAGAGATCCTGAAACCGGAAAAAACAGAAGACCACCTCTTGAACTCGTAAGACTTACTCTTCCACGAAGGGTTTATACACAGGCGCACATGGACGTTACGACAGAAGCAATTGTTGAAGTATATAAAAATCGTGACAAGATCACGGGACTAAAATTTGAATATGAGCCGGAATATCTAAGATTCTTTCAAGCAAGATTTTCAAAAAAATAAGGTAACCATGCCGATCGCGATTCACTCTTTAAAGAGTGAATCGCCGTGGCGCTAGACAATGTTATACTGTAACAACTTTTAAATTATCTATTAATACTTCAAACGTCTTTTCTTCACGAATAGCAAACATCAGATTCTTTTTGATATTTTCATCCGAGTAGTGTTTCATCACCTGTTCTTTCTCCATACCGGAATTCTCTACAGTCTCTTCAATTTTCTTATCAAAGTCATCTTCTGTTGTCTCAATATTATAGTTCCTGGCAAGCTTATCGAGTATAAGACCACTTCTTACCTGAAATTCAGCTTTTTTATCAAAATCACCACTCAATTTCCCCATATAATCTTCCATCATCTGATCATCAAATCCCTGTTGTTTTAAATTTTTTCTCAAATCTTCCTTGAGATAATTCAATTGCTGTTCCACCATGGCCTTGGGAATATCAAACTCATTTTCCTTAACAAGTTTTTCCAAAACTTCCTGATGCAACTTCTCCTTAACCTGTCTTTGTTTCTGAAAATACAAATTCTTTTGGGTCTTTGTCTCAAAATCCTCAACGGATTCATATTTCAATTCCTTGGCCAATTCATCGGTGAATTCTGGATAAATTTTCTCTTTAATTTCGAGAAGTTCAACTTCAAAAGTTACATTGGAATTTTGAAGTTCCTGGGCATGATATTCTGCAGGAAATACAACATCGATATTTCTCTTCTCGCTCTTTTTCATTCCATTCATACCTTCTTCGAAACCTGGAATAAAGTTCCCAGAACCAATCTCTAGAAGAAATTCTTTTCCTTTCATATTTTCAGGACGTTCTCCATTATCCTTAACACCTTCGAAATTCATCACGGCGAAATGTCCTTTGCCTAAGACCGTTTCATCCGCTTCTATAACAACCATTTCCGCTTTTGAATTTAGATAATTTTGCCTTACCTTCTGAAGATCATCTTCCTCCACTACGGTCTCGGCCATGGAAAAACTAAGACCACTCATTTCCTTTAACTCAAATTCAGGAAAAACTTCAACTTTCGCATCAAAACTTATTTTCTCTCCAGCAACATACTTTAAATTTTCAAACGACGGATAACCTATAATTCTTAGTTTCTCTTCATTAACAACATTAAAAAATTCTTGTTGAATATAATTATTAATTGCATCAGATTCGATTTCAGTACCGTACGCTTTTTTTACCATATCCAGTGGTGCCTTACCTTTTCGAAATCCCTTCAAATTTACTGATTCCCGTTTTTCCAAAACAGAATTGTCTATCTGTTTACTTAGATCAAGATTTTCAAAATTAAAAATAATCTTCTTCATGCAACCATTAACTTCTTCAATTACGTAGGACATAACTTACCCTCATATAAAAATGTTGTTTTTCTCTTTACTAAACCAAATTTAGCTTGGCACAACATAGCCACAGCGAATAAAAAAGTCAATTTTGTTAAAAACCGTCTGAATAGCGAATTTTGCGAAGATATAACCCCTGCGGCGGTGCGACAGCACCAAGCTTGTGCGGAAGTTTTTTATCGAAAGAGTTTTGCAGTGCATCGACAGTGATCTTTTTCCTTCCTATATTCCACAAAGTTCCAACCATCAGCCTGACCATCTGTTTTAAAAACCCGCCCCCTCTTACGCGAAAAATATAATAATCTGGAGTAATTATCTCAAAATGCCCTTGGCATTTTTGCTCCGTAAGATCACATTCAAAAATTTCTCTTGTCGTATCTGGAACTTCAGTCCCGGTACATTGATAATTGCAAAAATCCTTCTTCCCTTGAAATAATTTACAAGCATCCTGCATAAGTTCAAATTCAAGAGGAAAACCGTAATCCGTTACATATTGATATCCAAACGGGGAAACTTCACGACAATTTGTAAAAAGATAGACATATTCCTTCCAGAGAGAATCCGAAATCGGATTAAATTTTTCATAACAACGCCGGGCCTTGAGAATCCTGATATCCTCACATAATAAACTATTTAATGCCCTGACCAGAGCATCATCCTGTATATTCAAGGGAATCTCTGCGCGAAAAACCTGACCTAATGCATGCACTCCAGCATCAGTCCTTCCGGCCCCCAACGTTTTAATCTGCTCTGATTTTGTAATTATCTTTAAGGCCTTGTTTATTTCACCTTGAATTGTTTTTCCTTCCTGCGAGCTTTGTACCTGCCAGCCAAAATAACCGGTACCCCTGTAGGAAACTTTTATTTTATAAGTATAAAGTTGAGTCATTGAACCTAGAGATACTCAAAAGAAAGGCCAATGCCAAGAGAATTTCCGGAAATCGTTATATCGTCCTGAAAATTTGAAAAATACTGATATCTTGCCAGAACCCCAAACCAAACCTTCGTTATCGAAAAACTGTCAAACAACTTGTAAAAATCTCTCGGGGATAAATCACTTAAACTAAACTTCAGTGCCCCCTGTCCAAAATATCCAGTTCCAATCTGTCTTCTTCTCTTCCCTCTTTCTCCAGAATCCCGATCACTTCTTGTCTGATACAGGCCCATTACGGATGGCCCGGCAGAAAGCTCAATTTTGAACCATCTTCCGATAACACTGGCATATTTCACTGATACATCAAGAGGTAATGTAATAAGCTTGAACTCAGCTTTGCTTCTCACTTTTGTTGTTTGAAAAATTCCATGCCCGCTATTATAACCATATCCCAAATTTAATCCTGTTGAGAAATCTCCATATTTTCGACTAATAAACCAGTCATATCCCAATTGTATAGTCCCAATATTATGAGAACGTGAATCCTGTCGATAAGTCCTGTTAAAAACAGATTCGGAATCCTCATAATCATACGTATCTTTGAAATAATTAAATGTCATGGCCGATCTTCCTTTATTTTCAATCTCTCCAATCAGCTCACCAATTTTATATTCCAGAAAATAATTCTTGTCGTCCATTGAACCAAGAGATGTATGATCCACATCCTTTATGTATTTTTTCTTATCAACATCCATTGGATTGCCATGCATTCCTGGCAATGAAAAGCTTGTTGTTTCTTTTGTCTTTGGTCCAATATATTCATCTCCTTCCAAACCTGGAAGAAATTCACTGGTCCCCTTAATGTCCTTATAGGTTTTATCCATATCGTCATCCAGCAAACCACTGGACTCCACAACGATCTTCTGGCCAAAATCTTCTGCAAGAAGAATACTACTGAAACTGAATAAGATGCATAAAAGAACAAATATTAATCTCATTGACCAACTACTCATTTTTCCAATCAAATACTCCCCTTAACTCACCCATGTGAAATAAAAAATAAATCAAGGAAGTAACAACATAAATACTGATAACCAATGGTATCATAAATTGCTCATAAACACAGGTAGCCGCAAGTATAAGAAAAATAACTATCAATGCCCTTTTTTTGTATGCCCTCATCCACTCCGATTTTTTAAAAGAACAAAAAGGAACATTTGAAATCATGAGTACACCATAAAAAATCACGTATACTACAGCTATTGGTGACCACTGTGCCAAAACATCAAATTCAGTCGATAATAATACGTATCCAACCAAAGCAACTGCCGCCGCAGGAATGGGAAGACCTTGGAAAAAATTAGGGTGAACTTTTTCAACATTTGCATTAAAACGTGCCAATCGAAGAGCACCACAAAGCAAAAACAGGAATGATACCACCAACCCCAAACGTCCCAAATCCACAAAAAAACGATTATAGACCAGCATTGATGGAGCAACCCCAAACGTAACAATATCACTCATCGAATCAAATTGTTCACCAAAATCACTTTGTGTCCCCGTTAATCTGGCTATCCGTCCATCCACCATGTCAAAAATAACACCTAACATGAGTATCATGCACGCAACATAGTATTTTTCATTCCAAATAAAAACTATGGAAATAAAGCCACAAGCAAGATTCAGGGCCGTAAAAATATTTGGAAGAAAGAATGCAAGCTTCCTGGAGTCATGAATCACATTCTTGCCAATACTGGTTCTCAACTTTTTTAATTTTTTCAATCTTTGGCCCCTGCTATTACAGCAATTATACTCTTTCCGCCGCAAAGACGGCTACCTATATCTACAGCAACATCAAAATCCTTCGGTATATACAACAAAATTTTACCGCCGAACGGAAAATATCCAAAGTTTGCCCCACAACTTCCACGATCTCCAACACTCAACCATATGCGTGGATAGAACCCAAAAATATTTTTTCTTATTGATATTCCAATTTTATATCCATCATCACTCTGAAATAATACAAGAATTTTTTTATTCCCATGTTCATCATAAAAATCACAGACCTCTCCACAACATGGAAAATATAAACCATAACCTCCAATGAAATTATATCCTACCTCCACTTCCAATAAATCATCCCCAATAAGATGATGTGAATATCCACTTTTTATTGATAATACTCTTCCAGACTTGGGTGATACGATTACATCCTTTGAGATATTATCAAAACCTGTTCTTCTAAATAACCAGGCCAGCAATATATATAAAAACAGGATTGATGACCCCAAATAAAAATCCACGAATTTTATCAAAAAGAATCCTGTCAACACGAAAATAATATGGAACGACGATGAAAGATAGGTATTTGCCATTGGATATTCTTGTAAAATCTTATCTCTTTTTAAGAGTAACAGAAATCAGAATAAAAGTCATTTCGCAGGTATTTTAAACTCACTCTCTTCTGAACGATAATAAAGCGGCGGAAAACGCAAATTTCCATCAACAACCTCCTGAAAAATTTTCCTGGGAAATTTCCGGATATCATGTGCTGTTGAAGTAATTTCAATATCGATATCCAGATTCTGTAGAAGTTTTTTATCCTCAAAGTTGGTATAAATATTTGCTACGTCAAACTTTTTAAGTTCCTGTATAAAATCCTCTTCGTTTAAAAGCCTGCTCTTGTTTTCAGATGCCCTTTTCCATTCATAAAAAAAATATTCCCCTTTGAATGCCTTCGAAAACCATACTCCTTCTTCCGATTTTAACAGATGTGGAACATCCACATGATAAAATGAATTTACCCTTATTCCCTGCCATTCGCAGATCTGGGCAATCCCTTCCGAGAGCCTCATTCCAGTATAAGATCCAGGACCAGCCGCAAAAAGAAACCCACGCAATTTTGAAAATTTCAACTCATGCTTTTCCAGAATTTTATATATTGTATGATGAAGTTCATTCGAACTTCTTTTTATTGACTTCTCCTCATGATATTCCAACCATTGAAATTCATCGGAAAGCAGGCCAACTATTATATGATCCGTTGTATCTGTATAAAGGTACATTTTAAAAAAAGTGTATTACATCATTATAAATTGCAAAAACCATTAACAATATCAATATCGAGAGTCCGAACTGCTGGGCTATTTCAAGCTTTCTCCTGGAAACAGGACCTCTGTTTACCGTCTCTATGGCGATAAACATCAGATGACCACCATCCAGGATCGGCACAGGTAAAAGATTGATAAAACCAAGATTAACAGATATCAGTGCCATTAATTGAAAAAAATATGACAAACTGATTTTCAGTGAATCTGAGGCAAATTGGGCTATTGAAAAAGGTCCCCTCAGATTATCCAATGATACTTCACGGCTTGCAAGTTTTTTAAAACCTATTGCTATCATGGCAATACTTCCCCACGTTTTCCTGAAACCCTGACCAACAGCCGTCAAAAAACCCTTTGGTTTTACTTTTACCAAATTTGGTCTCACGTAGGCACCATGACTGTAAATACCTATAATGAACGACTCTTTTTTGAGTTCAGGTACAATATTTACGCTTTTAATCTGTCCATTGCTCCAAACTATAATTTTTACAGCACCATCTCCACTTTTTTTGCTTTCCCTGCTTGATTCCTGCAAGACCTTGCGAAGATATTCAAAGTTGTAAATCGGTTCTTCGTTAAGGGAAACAATCACATCCCCCTTTTTTATATTTGCTTTGTCTGCCGGGCTATTCGGCTCAACTTCCCTTACACGCATATCCAGCGTTCGATATCCCATACGTGCGAATTTATCAAAAAAAGACCTTATCCCACTCCATTGAAAATTTTTAGAGAATTTAACAGGACCAATTATTCTCTCCTTGTCCCCTTCACCATCTTTTCCGACTGGATAAAAAGAAATTCTGGACTTATTTCTGGTTTGAAGAATTGTTTCAAGGGAAACTTTCCAATTTACCTTGTTATCGTCAAATGAAAGGGCGAATATTTCACCATTTTGATTTACTACAACAGGTTCTCTAAGCATCGGAACATATTCACCAAATTCCTTCAGAAAATCATCCTGGTCAACGCCTATTTTCAATGTCGTTAATTCACCCAATCTCGACACAGTAATGGTTTCAATTCTATCCCTGCCCTCAACCATCATATCTGTTGGAGATTGAACCACCTGGCCATTTATCTTCTTTAAAACGTCTCCAGAACGAATTCCATACGAATAGAAAACCTTATTTTCAGGAATATAACCAAAACGATTTTCAGGAACGGTTTCTCCAACCAAGACAAGACTAAAAAAGATAATGTAAGCCAATATAAAATTGGCTAATGGACCACCAAAAATAATCCAAAACCTTGCCCATTTACTCTTGTAATTGAAGCTGTACTTTCTCTGATCTTCAGGAATGCTATCCTTATCCAGGGGATCATCCCCAAACATTTTGATATATCCACCAAGTGGAATAAGCGAAAGAGCATACTCGGTACGCCGTTTTTTATATTTTAACAATTTAGGGCCGAATCCAAGGGAAAAAACCTCAACCCTTACACCGAATAAACGTGCAAAAATGAAATGTCCCAATTCGTGAAAAAATATCAACGTTCCAAGGAACAAAATAAAAACAAGAACTTTAAAAATGATCATCTGTATCATCGGTTTTCCTTGTATTAAAAAACCCGCATGATTAAAACGAAAAACGGGCCAAGCATTAAGAGACTATCAACCCTATCATACACTCCACCATGACCAGGAATCAATAAGGAACTATTTTTAATACCAACCTGTCTTTTAATCTTCGATTGAAAAAGATCACCCAAATGAGAAACCAATCCTAAAAACGGTAGCAGAACAAACAGTGAAAGTCTTGGCGTTCCAATAAATTGGATCCAAAACAGATTACCTAAAATACCTGACAATAATCCTCCTCCGATTACTCCCTCTATCGTTTTGTTAGGACTAACTGCCGGCCACAATTTGTGTTTCCCAAAAAGTTTTCCAAATATCCAACCACCTGAATCCATTCCAAAATTTACAAGAAAAAACAACGCCAATAATTTCCCCCAATTTTCAGTCATATGAAAAATTGTTGAAATACTCATCATCTGAATTAAAAAAAATATCCCAATCAAAAATGACACTTTTCGTAAAACTTTTGGCCCTCTTTCATTTTGCATTGGAATGGCAAATAAATAATAAATAATTCCCAAATTAATAAAAAAAGCGAAATATACAAACAGGATATGAATGGCGAACGTTTTGTAAAAAAAATTAAATAGTATGAAAGGAATAATAAACACTAATATGTTGATGACATGTTTTATTGCAAACCTTTTTTCTCTCATGAAATTGCAAATAACTTCATCAACCAGTAATAATCCTACCAATGCAGTTAAAAGAAGCAGGGCCCATTTCCCCATCAATGCCAGTACTATCACCAATATGATCATTACTGCTGCAGCAATTATTCGAACAACAGAACTGTTCATTTTTATTCTCCTGCTTTTTCGACAAACTTTCTCTTGTTTAATACGGCTTGATCTGCGGATTTTTGAAGATTTTCAGTCGAACCAATAAAGCCAAATCTTCTTTCTCTTTGAGAAACTGATTCAATAATATTTCTAAACTCTGTTGACGTGAAATCCGGCCACATTGTGGACGTAAAAAAAAGTTCAGCATAGGCCATCTGCCATAATAGAAAATTTGATATTCTTCGATCCCCGCCTGTTCGAATCATTAAATCCACATCCCCACAATCCGGGGTCATTAAATAACTGGCAAGTTCTTCCTCGCTAATGTGCTTGCATGGATTTTTTTCAATAAACTTGTTTACGGATTTTACAATCTCACTTCTTCCACCATAGCCAAAAGCAAGAGTCAGATTCAGTCCTTCAGATTTTTTTGTTTCACTTTCCAAATCAGTTATTATCTTTCTTGTTTTTTCTGACAAACTTGAAATATCTCCAATAATTCTAAACCTGATATGGTTTTTTAATATTCTTTTCCTTTCTCCAACAAGAAATTTTTTCAAAAGTTTGAATATGGTATTTACTTCCGTCAGGGGTCTTGACCAGTTTTCAGTGGAAAAAGTGTACAGGGTTAATGACTTTAAACCCAATTGAACAGCATCCTCCACAATGTTCGTTACGTTTCTTGAGCCTCGAATATGTCCCCAGACTCTTGATCGTCCCCTTTTTCCGGCCCAACGACCATTCCCGTCCATAATAATGGCCACATGCTTAATTGAGGATTTTGAATGATTATGTGACGTCATTAAATAGTGAAAATTTCTTTCTCTTTTGCCAAAATAATTTGGTCCGTTTCTTTAACAAACTTATCCGTAATCTCTTGAATATTATTTTGATACTTCTTCAATTCATCTTCAGAAATTTTCTTGTCTTTTTCAGCCTTTTTTATAGCTTCATTTTGCTCACGACGAATGTTCCTTATTCCGATTTTTGCATCTTCGCCAAGTTTTTTAATTTCTTTTACTTGTTGTTTTCTCTTCTCTTCTGTTAACGCAGGAAAAGGAATTCTTACGATGTTACCGTCATTAGATGGTGTTGCTCCTATATTTGCGGCCATTATGGCCTTTTCAATACTTGCAATCATTGTCTTATCATATGGTTGTATTTGAAGAAGCCTTGCTTCTGGCGTACTTACCTGTCCAACTTGATTGATTGGAGAAAGAGTTCCATAATAATCAACAGTAATACCATCAAGAACACTTTCTGAAGCACGTCCTGTCCTAACTCTTGTTAACTGATATTTTAATGAATCAATTGCCTTATTCATGGAATCACTAAGATCGGATTCAATTTCTTCCCACATCCTAAACCTCACAATAAATAGAAAATACTATTATTAATTATCTTTTATTACACAAATTTTGCTACACGAGTTCCAATTTTCTCACCCATAACAACTTTCTGCATATTCCCCGATTCAAAAACATTAAAAACAATAATCTCAAGATCGTTGTCCATACAAAGAGAAACTGCTGTCATATCCATAACCCTAAGGCCTTTTTTTATAACATCAATATACTCAATAGTTTGAAACATCTTGGCATCAGAATGCTCCACTGGATCCTTGTCATATACACCATTAACCTTTGTGGCCTTCAGTACGACGTCCGCATCAATTTCATTGGCGCGCAACGCAGCAGCTGTGTCTGTTGTAAAATACGGATTCCCGGTTCCTGCAGCAAAAATCACAACCCTTCTTTTCTCCAAATGTCTTATTGCCCTTCTTCTGATATAGGGTTCTGCAATTCGACTAATCTGTATGGCAGAAAGAACTCTCGTATAAATATTATTCCTTTCAAGACTATCCTGGAGTGCCAATGAATTTATCATCGTACCAAGCATTCCCATATGATCTGATGTTGTTCTATCCATTCCGTTACCGGTTCCTGCAACTCCACGATGTATGTTACCTGCCCCAATAACAATAGCTATTTCAACACCCATATTATAAAGTACCTTTATTTCCTGGGTGAATCTTTCTAAAATTTCGCCATCAATTCCAACTTTTTGTTTTCCGGCCAATGCCTCTCCAGACAACTTCAGCAACACCCTTTTGTACTTCATTGGCTTCTCCTGTTACGAACCACTGCATCTTGTGAAAAAATGGAAATTACTTTTTAGTCATCTGGGCAATTTCATCAGCTAAATTATCCTGCCTTTTTTCCATCCCTTCCCCTACAGTGAATTTCATAAAACGACGAATGGATATTTTTTCACCTATTTTCAGTGTAAGCTCATTGACAAGATCACTGATTTTTTGATCTGGATTCTTTACAAATTTCTGATTATACAGACAAACTTCTTCTGCCAGCTTATTCAATTTACCTTCCACAATTTTAGGAATAATGTTATCAGGTTTTCCCTGTTCCTTAAGTTGAGCAGCATAAATTTCAGCTTCCTTGTTTCTGAAATTTTGATCCATTTCATCAGCCTTAACAAATTTAGGATCAGCTGCAGCAACATGCATGGCAAGATCGTGGGCAAATTCTTTAAAATCAGGATTCTTTGCCACAAAATCAGTTTCACAATTGACTTCTACAAGAACACCTATTTTATTATTCATATGAATATAGGAACCAATCACTCCTTCAGCTGCAATTCTTCCCTGCTTCTTTTGTGCGGCTGCAAGACCTTTTGTACGAAGATAATCAACAGCTTTCTCAAAAACACCATCACACTCTTGAAGGGCCTTCTTGCAATCCATCATCCCGGCTCCGGTTTTTTCTCTTAACTCTTTTACTTCCTTTGCACTGATACCCATTTCATTTCCTTTTTTATTTTAAATTATTTATATTTTTTAAATCTGTAGTAATTCATATTCTTTGATATTAACTTTCAGTTTCGCCACTTCCTTTAAGATCAATATCATTGTCATATTTTGAAATTATTTCTTTCTCCAGATTCACATCTTTCGTAATATCCTCTTTACGTTGTACTTTGATATTACCTAAACCTTCGGATACAGAATCAGCAAAATACTCCGCAAACAGGCTTATGGATTTTATCGCATCATCGTTACCAGGTACCACATAATCAATACCTGTGGGATCACAGTTGGTATCGGTAATCGCGATCACTGGAATATTGAGATTATTGGATTCTTTTACAGCTATTCTTTCGCAATCAGGATCAACAATAAAAACAGCTCCAGGAAGTTTACGCATATTTTTTATACCACCAAGGTTTTTTTCGAGCTTGATAACTTCCTTATCAATTTTTGATCTCTCTTTTTTGGTAAGCAAGCCAAAGTCGCCGGTTTCTTTCATCTTTTCAACTTTTCTAAGCTTATCTATCGAAAGAAAAATCGTTTTATAATTTGTCAACATACCGCCAAGCCACCTGTAAGTTACAAAAAAAGCACCACATCGTTCTGCAGCTTTTCTTACTGATTCTGATGCCTGTCTTTTTGTTCCAACAAAAAGAATCAGTTTTCCCTCAGAAGCAGTTTTTCTCAAAAATTCGTACGCTTTTTTTGCCTGATCAAGAGTTTTTTGCAGATCAATAATGTAGATGCCATTTCTTTCGCCATAAACATATGGCTTCATCTTTGGATTCCATTTGTGTGTTTGATGACCAAAATGAGCACCGGCTTCCAATAGTTTTTCAAGTTCTAATTCACGTCCCATAATTTCTCCTCAGGGTAGATGGTTTATCGAATCACTTATCGCTATTGGTTACCAATAGACCATCCATATAAGTGACTGAATTTACCAGTTTATATTGACGATTATAGTTAACATAGTGGTGAAAAAGGAGCAAGTGACAATTTCATATGATTTTCAAATTTTTGCAGATTGGCTCAAAAAACAATCGACCATCCACGGATATATTAGGCAACCAACTTTCAAATCTAAAATGAATTAAACCTGCTGCTCATGGCCAATAAGAACCTTTCTTGGTTTCGAACCCTGTGCCGGCCCAACAACACCTTTAGCCTCCATCATTTCTATCAGGTTTGCTGCACGATTATATCCAATCTTTAATCTTCGTTGAAGCATCGAAGCACTTGCAGTTCTGTATTCAACAACAATATCTACGGCTGAATTAAATAGACTATCCATTCCATCATCCCCTTTGGTTGTAGAAATATGTGAACCAAAAGAATAATGATCTTCTGTATCTTCTCCACCATTTTCAATAAAATCAATTACTTCATTGCAAAATTCGTGTTTAAATTCAGAAAGCTTGTTTGTAAGAATTTCAATTTCATCCTCATCAACATATGAGGAGTGAACTCTAATTGTCTCGACTCCGTCCTTATAGAGCATATCACCTTTCCCAAGCAACTTTTCTGCTCCCATGGCACTTAGAATTGTTCTGGAATCAATACTGGTTGTTACACGAAAAGAAACCCTGGTTGGAAAATTGGATTTTATGAGACCTGTAATAACATCAACAGAAGGCCTTTGCGTTGCAATAATTAAATGTATTCCCGCTGCCCTTGCCTTGCCGGCCAGACGACAGATATTATTTTCAATTTCCTTACCTGCACGAGTCAGGATTAAATCAGCAAATTCATCAACAATAACCACAAGAAAAGGAAGATTGTATCCATCATTATTAGATTGGTTCTCGTAGTACGGATGTATCCTGGTCAACATCTCTGGAGTTGCATATTTTAATTTTTCATTAAAGCCGGAAAGATTTCTTACCTTGAACTCCTTCAATATCGAATAACGTCTTTCCATCTCTCTTACAACCCACGCAAGTGAAAGTGAGGCCATCTTTGCCTCAGTGACAACTGGGAGAAGAAGATGAGGTAAATGTGAATAAAGTGAAAGCTCCAATTGTTTTGGATCAATCAAAATTAATTTCATCTGATCTGGTGATTTTTTCATCAAAAGAGAAACCAATATTGTATTTATAAAAACTGACTTTCCCGAACCTGTTGCTCCAGCAACCAGCATATGTGGCATGGATACCAAATCAACTATGAATGGTTGTCCAAAGGCATCCTTTCCCATAGCTAAAGGAAGCGAATATTTCACATCATTAAATTCTTTTGAACCTAAAATTTCGTCAAGATAAATAATCTCTCTTGGATTTCTCGGAACTTCAATACCAACAGTTGTTTTTCCACGCATTGGATAAACAATTCTGATCGGAGCACCATAAAGTGCCATACTTAAATCTTCTGCACTTCCAGTTACTTTTGAAACTCTTACCCCGTTTCCCAATTCCAATTCAAAAGTATCAACAACCGGGCCTTTGAGTATATTAATAATGTGTCCATCAATATTGAAATCCTTTAACTTGTCCTCTATACGTATAATAATATCTTCAAAATATTTATCATCCGGTCCCTGATTTCGATTCGAAACTTGTGATTTTTCAAGCGTCTTAACTATTTGATAATATTGATTATTATTTCTACCAACTTGTCCTGCCTGTTTTTTTATTTCAGCTTTTTTTTGTTTTTTTACAATTTTTGATTTAGATACTGCCTCAATAAAAGGTTCTTTTGTAGCTTCATTCTTTTCAGAAAATGAAGTGACCGATTCCTCATCCGATACATCATTTTCTTCGATATGCGACTCATTTCCTCTTAACAACGAAATAAGCTTTACTTTGAATCCTAATTTATACTTTTCTTTTTTTGTTGTAATTTTATTCAATATCTTTGGAATTTGTCTTTCCTCTAGAAGCTTTCTTACAAGAATACTAATATTAAAAATATTTCTTAATGACTGGTAGATAAAACTAAAAAATGATTTTCTGAAACAGAGAATTAAATATGACAACGCACATACATATATAATCAACCACGCCATAAAATCAGAAAAGTTATTTTTAAAACCAATATAAATTCCATTCCCTAAAAAGCCAGGATAGTATAAATAAAATGCGCAAAAACTGGCCCCACACAAACAGATAACGCTAATTAGATCCAGCTTATATGTCCGTCGTGAAAATAAAAATGCATAGGAAATTGCAAAAATAAAAAATGGCAGAAAAACCCATGGCCCGGAATAATATTCCATGAGCACAACAAATGACGTTAAATAATATGAAATGTAGCTAAAAAAATCACTACTCGAAGTGATTACCAGATAATTATCAGGCAGGGTATCTTGAAAACAATATGCAGTACAAACAACAACAGTTACAATAAACAGCATTAGTAGCTGTAGTTTTAATATTCGTGAAATCATACCTCCAATTCTATAATTTCAAATGTTTTGTGTCTAGCAACATAATATAGGTGCATCGTGCGCCTGCGCTGAACTCTTAAATCACAATTCTGTGTTTTACTTGCCAGTATCGTCTTCAAAATGTCCCACCGGGACATTTTAAAATAAAAAAAGCCAGTCTTTCGACTGGCTTTTTATTTAAAAGTAGGTGCATCGTGCTATTTTCACACCAAGTTTCCCTGGCACTATGTTTGCCGCTGGAGGGCTTAACTGCTGAGTTCGGGATGAGTTCAGGTGTTTCCCCTCCGCTATCGACACACCAATTTTAAAATACGATAGGTCTTTATCTACAACCAATGTAACTAAACACCTCTCGTATCTCAAAACGTTGCTATCTACAAAACATTTTAAAGAGCTATCTTTAACAATCACAAAACAGAATTAAACAGAAAATTCGAACCTAAAAAATTTCTTAAAAACAAAAAAATATATAAAAAAGAAACAGACGGTAAATTAGTATCAGTCAGCTCAATACATTACTGCACTTACACCTCTGACCTATCAAGCTCGTAGTCTACAAGCTACCTTAACAGAAACCTTATCTCAAGATGGGCTTCCCACTTAGATGCTTTCAGCGGTTATCCCTTCCGAACTTAGCTACCCGGCGATGCAGCTGGCGCCACAACCGGTACACCATAGGTTCGTCCAACCCGGTCCTCTCGTACTAAGGTCAGATTCTCTCAAGTTTCTTACGCCCACGGAGGATAGAGACCGAACTGTCTCACGACGTTCTGAACCCAGCTCGTGTACCACTTTAATCGGCGAACAGCCGAACCCTTGGGACCTGCTTCAGCCCCAGGATGTGATAAGCCGACATCGAGGTGCCAAACAGCATCGTCGATATGAACTCTTGGATGCTA
>JAGLPP010000076.1 GCA_023137315.1 Bacteriovoracaceae bacterium | reverse complement strand
AATGAATTTTCTGGAGTTTTCAAGACCATTTATTGAAGCTGCCAAAAAAGTCTTTGAAACGATGGTTTTCACCAAACTGGAAGCTTTGAAACCGTCAATCAAGGAAAACAACAATTCTCTCGGCGATATTTCCGCCATTCTTGGACTTTTGGGACAAATTAAAAATGGTAATGGGGACAAACCAGTTGAGTACAAGGCAATGCTTGTCATGTCCTTTCCGTACGAAACATATATAAAAATTGCCAGCGCAATGTTAATGGAAACCCATACCGAATACAACGACGAAATTTCCGACGTTGGTGGCGAAATCTGTAACATGGTAATGGGCAACGCAAAAAGATCACTGTCAGAAATGGGCTATTCATGTAATAAGGCCATTCCTTCGATCATAGTTGGTGAAAATCATGTCATCAAATACCCTTCAGAAACAACAACCGTTGTAATTCCAATAAACTCCGCGCATGGAAAAATGTACATGGAAATATGCTACAAGGAACTCCATGCCAGCGAAGTTGATGATGAAAACTGATTCATGCGTTGGCAAAAGTAGCAGGCATCATTAAAATTCAGCGTATGGCAGGTTATTGTGTCCTTTCCAGATATTCAAGGAGATATCCAGATAATCCTCATTTCCTGCCACATCCTTTCCCTTGTCCTGTGGCTTGATATCTATTTGAGCGTATGTTAAACGAATTCCCTCGGCCCTCTTTCCAAAATCCAGATTAAACATTTTTGTCCAGGTCCCGGTATTTATAAAAATTGAACCATCTCCCCTGGGCCTGAAAACAGGTTCATGCGTATGACCAACCAAAAGGGCCCTCACATCCTTTTTTTGTTCAAAAAATTCCTCCGTCAATTCCTCATAATCCCTATAAAGCTCCAGCTCTCTTTTCACATAATCAATAATTTTTCCCATACTCTTGTGTTGTTTAAAGAAAAATATAAATCTGACCATTATGAAATAATAAATCGAGGCAACCACGAATCTCAAGGTAAACAATGTATCGTAAATAAGGCCGTTAATTAAAAACTTCCGAATCGGTTTTACTGAATTAAGGTAACTCTTCTCTTCCCTGAATTTATTAAGTACTCGTGTAATGTAGTATGAGCCCCACGGAGGTAAAAAATATTTTGCACCATTTTCAGAAAGCACTACTGATTTTTTGGAATGAAAATAATGTGCCAACTCATACTCATGTCCGTGAATAATATAAACCCCTGGATATGGAATATATTGGCCACCATCATTGGAGATAATAGTAACTTGTTTCCTTGCATCCTCCGAAAACAATTCAAAAAACGATTTTTGATTGCCATCCATAATAAGTTCTGCATCATGGTTTCCAAGAATGTAGACAATTTTTCGCTTTTTTACCGACACAAATCTGGCCAACGTATCAAAAACCTCCCTGTGGGCCTTCACTATCAGCTTCAATCTCTCACGAGACGCCGCTTCCCCCCATATTTCATCATCAAAGTATTTAATATATGGAACGGACAAAAAATCCAGGAAATCACCATTTATCACCAGCTCAACTTCACGATTCTGATATTCGCCACTTTGATAATATTCAAGAAATTCCACCAACTCCTTGTCATGATGAAAATCCTCCAAACAGTTCCTCTTTCCATCCACCATCACACCTGCACCAAGATGGGCATCTGAAATTACAATAATGGTCTTGTACACCTTATCTTTTTGGAGGAATCTCATATGACTTCTTTCCTATAACCAGTTCAACTTCCTGAAAGGACGGAGACAACGGAATAAAAAACAACCTTTCATTTTTCTTCAACTGAACCTTTACTGCGCTTGAACGACCTGTGGCCACGGACACATGGCCAATCAGCGTACCATCATTTTTTACAACTTTCCCGACAAGCTTTTCAACCATCCTGTTTTCAATGATAACACTAAGATTTCTCCTGAACTTGTAAGGGGCCAAAACCTTGACCTTTTTGTCATGAACACTTACAAAAAATGTATCTGATTTTTCATGGGCCATGGTTTTTACTGTAAAAATAATAATCATGGAAAATATGACGGTATATAGATATAGCTTATTCATCACCTATCATTTTAATGGCATTCACCAAAATTTATTAACATTAGTTTTTCATAGGCAATTTTTTCCCAAATCCATTCTCAAGCATCATATACAACAAAAAAAAGCCGTTTTTTCCGAAAAACAATTATGTTTGAAAGAATTATATCCAAAATTAAAACAGGAAAAACAAAATCACTTGGAGAAAAACAAAACGACGCGCTTTCCCGCTTCATTGAAAACCCTTTTCATAATTGGATAAAATCCGACAAGATCATTCATAGAGCATTTTCAATCCTGTTCTCGTCAATGCCAGACAATGTACTCCTGCACTTCCAAAAAAAAATACTGATATGTCTGAAGGCCAGTGGACAACAAGCATGTACACTGACTCCCCCGTCCAACTCGGAAATCATCATAATCTTCCCCGATTTGGAAAAACTTTTAAAATCAGCCTCCCCCTTTCATGGCATCGCCGTCCTGGCACATGAAATAGGACATATCATACATAATCATTCAAATATGGTAATCAATCCAATAAAGGCCCAAATTGAAGCAGACACTATTGCCCACGAAATGGGTTTCGGAAAGGAGCTACTTGAGCAACTTCTCTCATTCCCGGAAACCCACGAATATAATTTAAGAATCAGATACCTTCACAGTCTTTTAAGAGAAATTTAAAAAACATAACTTGTGTCATCCGATCCAAGAAGCGTAATACGATCACATCCCAGCTGATCGATTTCATGATACAACTGCGTCTGAAAATTTGGCTTCAGATGCCCAATGAAAAGTGGAATATCCGCAGGCATTTTTTTAATTTCATCGTACAAGGTTTGCGGAGTATGGTGTTGACTGTCTGTGGCAACCTTTTGCAAACGATTTGGAAAACTCACCTCTGTAAAAATCGCTTTTAAATTTTTAAATTGTTTTGCTATCTCCCAAACACGATCATTCGGTCCCGTATCCTGCGTAAAAAGAACTGTTGTATTTTTTTTTGTTATGACAAACCCCAACGCTTGTTCAGGGTGATTCACCTTGACAGGCAAAATTTCAAAACCATTTATCTTAATACCCTTTTCAGGTTCAATATCATTAAATCTTATTGTAGGATTATCCGGATCCGGAAGCTTGGTAAAATCCGGCCAGATAATATCATTCATCAGATGATTTTTAATGGCATCCTTTACGTGCTTATGGGAATAGACTTCAAAAGGTGCCCTTTTTAATCCGAAACAATTATCACAAAGAAAGGCCAGATCGGAAATATGATCGAGGTGTGGATGTGATATTAAAATATTATCAATAATAATCTGTTCATCAATAAGCAATCCCGAAGCAACAGAACCGGCATCAATCAACAAGCTACCATCAACCAGATAGGATGTTGCCCGAAACCCCGGTGCCACACCTCCGTGTCCCCCAACAATTCTTACAAGCATCTAATCTTCCCTGACTAAATCAAAGTTATAACAATATCTTACCGCCTAATTGTACCTTGCACCACCATAAGGAAAATTTATTCCTTATGGTGGTGCCAATTTTTTGAAATCAACCGATTGTAAATACTTTTTGTTTTCTCATCCACCAGGGTTGACAGAATCTTGGCAAGAAGTTTGGTATTTCCAGCGTCATCAAGATATTCAAGTGCCATTTTTTTCGTCTTCCGGGTGACGGAAACATTTTTAGTCTTTTGCTCAAAATAGACAACTACAACAAATTCACCTTTACAAATAATTTTTTGCCTTGATTTTTCAAAATCACTTGATAAAAAACGATAAACAGTCTCAAATTTTTTCGTCAATTCCCGGCAAACAGCAAGTTTCAAATCTGCTTCCTGAGTTGACAGATACTCCAACGTTTTCATAATTCGATGTGGGGACTCGAAAAAAACATGTGTTCCACCTTTTTCAAAAATATTGAAAATCGCATTGGAACGTCCTTTATTTTCTCTTGGAAAAAAGCCGTGGAATGTAAACGGTGATGGTGGAAGGCCGCTCAATTCCAATGCCACCATTACAGAAGAAACTCCAGGTACGGAAGATACGTCATGGCCAGATTCAATTACCCTTTTCACCAGTGGATATGCCGGATCTGAAATCATCGGACTTCCTGCATCCGACACAAGATAAACATCATGCTCCTGATCAAGGTATGAAATAACTTCTTCCATCCGTCTCTGGTCATTATGATCATGAAAAGAAATAATTTTTTTATCGTCTCTTTGAATTTTCAAATGATTCAAAAGAGACTTAAATACTCTGGTATCCTCGGCCAGAAATATTCCTGAATTTTCAAGAATTTTTCTGCTCCGAAAAGTAATATCATCAAGATTACCAATCGGTGTGGAAATTAAATACAACGTTCCCAAACAACCCTCCCATCATTACCAACACACTTATTTTAGGTCACAATGCCTGTAATTTAAATAATTTATTGAAAATATTACCCACCAGAAATTTCCGGCCACGAATGATACACTTTTATTGAGGAAATGAATAAGGGGAGGCCATTATGTCTTTAACTGCTCAGGTTCGCACAGATGCACACGGAAATATCGTAATACATATGGAGGGTGGACTCAACTATGATAATGGATTTCCACTTCGAAGTGAGCTTGGTGACATCCTGAAGGAAAATCCAACCTCGGCAATAACTCTTGACATGTTTGGAGTGGACTTCGTCGGCTCCTCAGGCATAAGTCACTTCGTGGAAACAATCCAAATTTTAAATGATAAAAGGGATTGTATTCGCCTGGCCAACGTAAAAACAGAGTTCATTAAGGTATTCAAGCTTTACAACTTTGATGCAATGAAGCTCATCATTGACGAATTCGAAAGCGACGAAACCGAAAATCTAAATAAACTCTTTGGAAACAGATTTAAAACTTTTCAAAACTGACAGGTTTATATTAAAAGGTCACATTCAAAAGATTCATATAGACTGAAGATCCCTGCTTGATCTTTGGAGAAAGTTTATGCGCAAGATTATCTGAAACAATAAATTCTGAATCAAATAAAACCGGATTTCTGTTTCTTGCCTCAGGACTCTCCCCCTCATACGGGCCGATATCATCTTCCTCACCATCCTCGTATGGTCCTTCTTCGTCAGGATAGTAATCACCTTCATCCTGAGGAACCGGCGATGAGGACTGACTGGTCTTAACAGCATGGGTAATAACAATATATGACCCAAAAAGAAGACCGGCCCAAAGTCCAATTGATGCTCCTTGAAAAACAGCACGCCCATTGCTCTTAAAAGCCATACTGGCCGCTCCCAGCAAGGCACCGCCTGCCGTACCATAGGTGGCCATGGTTGCCAATATCTTCACACGCGGGTTAATTGCATGTGCTCGCTTCACACCAACACTTGTTATCAAAAACATCACCACAACAATCAGATATATACTTTTCCTCATACTAATAGAGTAAAAAAGCTTTACCTTTTTGGCAAAGGAATCTTGCAAATCTCTAAAAGAACTCTGTTCTGGTTTTTTCACACAGAAATCTGATCTGAACAGATAAATTGAATACAGAGGCCAAAAATCCTGCAGATTTATATATTCTGCGATATTGTGATGATTTTATCCTTAAAGAATTTTTTACTTCACAAATCACCAACGACTTGTCAGATGCAATCTGTAGATAGGCTAAATCCACCTGCCCACACCCTCTGTTTCTTAATACCAATGGAGAAATCAATACCGGAATATGTTTTGAATGAACAATCCTGGATAGACGGGCCTCAAGCCTGCGACCGGTCCTGACTGAAAAAGAACCGGCTAATTTCCTTTTTCCACTAATAATTCCTTTACCCCTTTAAAACTTTTTCGATGAATCTCACTGACTCCAAGACGTACAAGGGCCTCCTTGTGTGCCTTTGTCGGGTAACCACTATGCTTGGAAAAACCGTATCCTGGATATGATTTTTCCATCCTTTCCATAAGTAAATCACGATATTCCTTGGCCACAATCGACGCCAGACCAATCAACACCGATTTTGAATCACCCTTTATAATCGGAAAAACCCTCAAACAGTTGTTATCCTGAAAAGGTGATTTATTTCCATCGACCAAAACACATCCATCACACTTGTCATGGGAACCCAACCCAAGAAAAGAGTTTTTCATTGCCAACATTGTTGCATTAAGAATATTAATTTCATCAATTAATGTATGCGAAATTTCTGAAAGACAAATCGAGACATTTAAATTTTCGACCGTCACAAGATCAATTACTTTATCAGGAATAATATTTTCAATCTCAACACCAAGTGACTTTAATAT
>JAGLPP010000075.1 GCA_023137315.1 Bacteriovoracaceae bacterium | reverse complement strand
CAATTTCCTCTTTAAAAACAGAAGATCGTACTTTCAGACAGGCACATCCGGCAACAACAGGGCCTGCAAGAGGCCCTCGCCCAACCTCATCTATTCCGGCCAGAAAAAACGGCCCTCTTAGATCATTGATATGCTTAAGATCCAACTCCATCCAAACATTTATTTCTATTTTCTTTCGTAATTAATGGAAATTCTTGCAGATTTTCCAGAACGCTCACGAAGATAATAAAGCTTGGAACGACGGGTTTTACCCATTTGAACAATTTTGATTTTTTCCACGCTGGGAGAATGAAAAGGAAATACCCTTTCAACACCGATACCACTGGACATTTTTCTCACACGGAAATGTCCATTAATCGAATTTTTCTCTTTTATGCCAATGCAGACACCTTGAAAAATTTGAATTCTACTTTTTTCCCCTTCATTGATTCGGACAGAAACAGCAAGTGTGTCCCCTGCTCGAAAATCCGGGTAAGTCTTTACACTTGGATTAACATGATCTTGATCTACAACGTCAATAAGATTCATCTGATAACTCCTTTCGAAGCGTTTCCAACGCATCGAATCTTCCTCCAGAGAGTCCACTAATCAGGACTATGGAGGGTTATGTTATGACTCAGAGGCTTCCGCGCAGTCGATCGAGATAAATCGCCACGGCTGAACGAACAGATAAATGATTGTAATCACCATCAATAGAACATTTAAGTGAATTCAACCGAAAATCCGCCTGTTCCATAATAGAAGCATGTAATCCCCAACCTGTACCAAATAATAATAAACAGGGCCTCTTGTCAAGTTCAATTCTATTATTTAGTGCACTTACGTCACCATCAGGTCTTTCAATTCCTGCCCCGGTTACAACCAAAATGGGTTCTTTTTCCTCAATCTGGGCAATCCTTGAAATCGTACCTTCAATATCCATGCTTAACTCAACAATACTTAAAGCATCGTGCCTGTCAGGATTGTAAGCACAACTTTTATCCTGCTCCCAGTGGTGAAGGATTCGCCCCACAAGCCTGTGTTGAGCGGAAAGCGGCGTAATAATGAAAAAACGTTTAACATTAAAGGTTCGACAACTTCTTGATATATCATGAATATCCATATTGGTAACCGAAGTCGTTACCACTTCCCCACGTTTATTGGATATTGGATGATGAACAAGTCCTACATATAAATTCACTCTAAACCACCGTTTAAATATTTTTCAAAAAGATCAGCTCTGTTTTCTTTTGTAATTCGAATTCTTTCTTCTTTTCTATATTTTTCAATATTTGCATGATGACCGGAAAGAAGAATCCCTGGAACATCCTCTCCTTCAAAAACCTGTGGCCTTGTATACTGTGGATGCTCCAAGAGTCCCTCTCCAAATGATTCATGGGACAAACTATCTTTATTTCCCAAAACTCCAGGAACGAAGCGCAAAGCGGAATCCAAGATACACAAGACAGGAATCTCCCCTCCTGTTAAAACATAATCACCAACCGAGATTTCTTCATCGACATAATTTTTTATAAAACGTTCATCCAATCCTTCATATCTTCCACAAATCAATACAAGATCTTTTTTTGAATCAGAACTCCACAATTTTTTGGCAAATTCCATGCAGCTTTCGTTGTTCCATTTTCTTCCCCGCGGACTGGTATAAACAACGTGCAATTTTTCCCTGAAATTATCGCCATAGTTTCCAGGCCTCACAACTCCATTGATTATGGTATTTTTTAAAACATCGGCCCTCATTACCATGCCAGCGCCTCCACCGTAAGGTGCAGAATCAATCCCTTTCCAATCCTTATCTGAATGTGTGGCAATGTTTACAAGATGAAGTTTAAAATTTACCCCTCTTTCGCCCTTCAAAGCGGCCCCTGCAACACCAAACTCCAAATATGGTTCAAAATAACCGGGAAAAAGTGTGATAATCCAAATATTGAATCTTCTATCGGTCATTTACAACCACCGGAATTATTATCTCGACAAACCCACCCTCAATATCCACTACCGGGAAAAAAGAATCCACAAAAGGTAAATCAAGATTTTGCCCTTTCCCCTTTATAACAAAAACCACTTGAGCACCATTTTCATAAAAATCTGAAATAGTACCTATAACTTCACCATTTTCATGATTTTTGACATCAAGGCCAACCATATCAGAAACATAAAACTCATCATCTCCCTCGATCTCCGGGAAATCATTCCTGTCAACCTTGATTATAAAAGGAATCATGGACTCCACTTCATTTCTATCATTGATATCCTTAAGATAAACAATCACCTTGTTTCCAAAAGAAATGTCCCTGATTTCAAACCCAACTCCCTCCGATGGTAAACTACTCTGCCCACTTTTTGGATAAAGAAGAATTTTTGAATTATTCTCGAGCAGACTACGGCCGTCATTATGCAGATGGAATGTAAAACCTCCCTTTGTTCCATGAGGCTTTACACAAAATCCAAGTTCAATCAAGTTCACAGTATCTGACATTAAATTTTCCCAGTTTTATTATTTCGAGGATAAGTATTTACCTCAAGTTATAAAAATGAGGAAGATAATTATACTTCTCTCATAAGTTTTTATTTAGAAAGAACACCACTGTGAATAATTTTCATACATTTCACCACGTCAATTGCGCAAAACGTTATCCATGGTACACACGTCCACAACTACTAAGAATTCTAAAACTCATCCAAGGGAGCAAGCGATGAAAAAGAACCTCATAACCAAGGGAATTATTGTAAGTGTTTTACTTACATCTTCGGCAATCTCAATTGCCGGTCATTATAATTCAACAATTGTCGGCATTGATGTTATCGGCACACAATACCAGCCACCACAGGATGTATCACCAGATGTTTGTGAGCGTTTTGAACAAGACCCACAAACAGGAGAGGATGATGTAAAAGCATACAAGGCTTGTGCTTCTGGTGTCGCAGCAGCTCGTTACATGGGAGAACGATTTGCGGCCGGCGAAGGCAAGTATCTTGGCTGTCTCGACGGTTTTCAACAGGGACTCTATCGCGGTTACAATGCAACCATGGATCCAACCCCACAAATGCTTGATGAAGCAAAACGACTCTATAGCAATCTTCAAATGCCATCAGCGATAAGAAGGGCCACCGAAAGTGCCGAGAGCACCGGATCCTCCATTGCTGAAAGCGAAATTATCGGACGCTTCCGTGAAGTTGTCGGTACCAACCAAGAACCTGATAGTAACTACTACTACCCTACACATAACTTTGACGGTTTTACCAATGGATACGGATATGACGGCATGATCGGCGACGTCAGCACATATGAGAACCTTGGGTGGCTTGGCAGCAATTATGAGTACAGAGATCTTGTTTCAGTCAAGGCCATACACCCATATCACGTTGGAAACTACACTCCACAAAAAATATGTGATCCCATGAACACATTGTTTTATGATCAGTATTTCAGCAATTCCATCCGTTATCCATCCCTTTGGGATTTATTCTCCTCTTATGGAAGATATAATTTCAAAAAATACGGTTGGAAAAACGAAAAACGTTCATGGAAATTCTGGCGTGACGAGATTACCGGAAATCCTGATAAATTTGAATACATCAACATGAAACCACGTACGCATAAGGTTCCCTATAAGGTAAAAGTCGGCACTGAAATTGACCGCTGGGAAACTGTCATGTGTAAAAAGGAAGAACAAAGTACCGATGCCAATGGGCAGTTGATAATAACTATCAAGGAAGTCCCATGTCTCGATGCAAACGGCAATGTTGTCAAAAAACCAATCATGAGAGATGTATTTGAGACAAGATACAAAACAGAAGTTGTTCCGGGAAGAGGAAAGTCTTATTATCAGGGAATTTTCGAAAATGGTTTCAAGCAAGCCTACAAGGAATTCTATGTGGCCCAGTATTTTTCTCTGGCCTTTGTTGTATCACACACTGATAAACAGCAAACAGGTGAACTGGTCGGTGAAGCAATTGGACGTCAATCGGCCAAGGAATATGCCAACGTTCTGGCCTACAATGAAAAGTATCAAAGAGATTCTGTCGGTGCTTTCAATATATCCTGGGAAACCAACTACGACAAACAGTGGGCATATATCTGGGACAAGTTTGAAAACAACGCCATGGTTGAAATCAATTCAATCAACCTTATCGGGGAAAACAGTGACGACATATTCAAGGCCGGTGAAAGAATGAAGGCAAATGTTAGTTTGACCAACCTCGGCCGCGTGTCACAACCAATCATGTTTGCCCTCTATGGCGATATTGATGGCCAGTCAAAGGGCCATAGAGAATCAGAGATTCCTGTTTCAAACAGATTTGATGTAACAACCCCGTTTCTCGCTAAAATAGACAAGGGATTCGATCCAAGAGAATCTGCTGGTATTGGCGTAATGATTTCAGGCCCGACAAATGTTGATTCAAGTCTTGTAACAAGAAGATCACAAAGAATCACAATCAATGATGTTGCCGAAATCGATAATGTTAATGGTACTTTGAAAACTCTTCAGGGCAGTGGTACTTTCGCTGTAAGAATCGAGAACCCTTCCAATAAAGCAACCAACCAGGTTGTCAAGCTAAGGGTCGATCTTGGAACCTACGGCATTCACGAACCAGACGTACTCTTGAATGTTCCGGCAAAGGGAACCATCACCAAGACCGTTCTTTTCGACGGACTTGATCCTCTTGACCTGATTGATTCAAACGGCGTCTCTGGAACTGTTGAAACCATGATTGCCGGCAAATCCGTACACAAAACACGTGGAGCAAGTCTTAGGGCCGGCAACAGCAAAAGACTAATTGCCAAATACCTAACAACTTTGGTTTCTACAAAATCAAATACTGTCAGCTCCGGTTCTGATTCAAGAGACGGACGTATAGCGGAACTTAACTCAATTATCCAGCGAATGGTTCGAAATAACATTTCAAGAGAACTCAACTGGAATAATGCCTCCGACGTTGCTTCCAGCATTATTGGTTATCTTGGTGAAGAATTCCTTGCTGCCAAAGTGGCCGGTATTCTCAACGACACTGCCTTGGAACAATTCAACCAACTGGGAGTTATTCTTGATACAATGTCAGATGATGTTCCAACATTTAAAAGAAAATCATACAAAGCTGCTATAAACAAGTTCGCTCCAAGTGTTGAGATAAGAAAGAAAAATAAATAGAAACAGTCTTTCAATACCCAAAGGGCCATATTAAAATATGGCCCTTTTTTTTTGTAATTGTTTCAAGAACGTTTTATTTTACAACATTATGCGTTATAATTACTCTGGATGAAAATATCACAGGCTAAAACAGATGAAAAAAAACTTGCACATTTTTATTATTCTTCTGGGTCTTTGTCTTGGCGGATCGGTTTTTGCCAAAAAATTTGATATCAGAACCGGTAACCGCGATTTTACCAACATAATAGAGCAACTCAACTCTCACTATACCGACCTCGAATACCTCGAACAAAAAATACTGTTATTGACTGAAAATGCATATTTAAATTCATTGCATGCAGACAATACAAGTGAACTTTCAATGAGCGAACAACACCAGTTGACCCTCAGGAACAAAATAAGATCGTATAAAAAACATATTTTAAAATTTTCTGGAAAAATCAGAAAAGACCTTGATGATAAAAACCATGGTGTTCTGGATGTAATATACCTCGTTAAAAACTTCAATAAAATAGTAAAATTCCACAAGGCATATGAAAAATACATGGATTGGTCTGACATTGAACTCAATCATCAAAAACTTCCAAAAACAGTTCAAAAAAACCTGATTGCTTTAAAATATGAATTTCAAGACTTTATTGACCTCAAAAAAGAATATGAACTCTACAACAGACCGGCCGTAAAAGCACCACTCACTTTCAGATCTGCGCAACAAGCATGTTACACCTTGACCTCACCAGGTGAAATCATTCTCAAGCACGCACTCATGACTGAGGGTACGACAGACGATGATTTCGGCCCACGTACCATGTTTTTTATAAAACTCAAGGAAGCTTTCAGTTTTCACAACTTAGATCTCAGCTATAGGCATGCCGAACTCATTACAAACCTCGAAAATCCAAACAATATCGAAACAATCAGTTTTTATCCTCACATTTTCAACAAGAACAAGCCGGAAGAGGAAAAAAAACCAAATTATCTCATCATGAACAACAAAGATCCGGAATACAAGCTGTTCAGAATGAGCTACTCCGTCTTCAGGGTAAAATCAAAAAATGCCAGGCAAAATCGAACAAGAAGAGAAAATGCATTCAAGAAGGTTAAGGACAAAAAAAAATATGCCCAATTGGGAGTCTGTTCCGATTTCATTAACTGGCTTTTTGACAATCAAATCACAAGCAATTGGAATTTCATCCCGGTCATCAAGCAATTTATACAAGTTCTATATCTGCCTGAAGGAATTCAAACCCCGGACAATCTTGCGGATTCCTACATGACAGAAATGGTTTGCGATATCAAAGATCAAGAACTTCTTTACCCCAAACGCGTTGATGTTCATGCTTGGATAAAAAGATTAAAGGAGGACAGAACCTCAACAAACAATGTCATTAAAAATCATGCCGAAAAAATCATAAAGGATCTCGAACGCAATAAAATTATCGACCTAAACGGAAAACCTCTTGTGGACATGGCCGAAATTAATATGAAGGAATGGAGTTTTATAAACTAACCTATCTATCTGCCGGGACATTTTAAAATAAAAAAAG
>JAGLPP010000074.1 GCA_023137315.1 Bacteriovoracaceae bacterium | reverse complement strand
TTTCTCCGAATGTTATCAAATACGAAGGAGGTGATATTTCCATAGGGGTTGATCCGGTAACCCTTGAAGATATCATCATAAGGGAATTGGAAAATCCAATATTGTCTCAAAGTGTCGGACATACGATTGTGACCACAGATGGAAAAACACTTCTTGGTGCGGATGACAAGGCCGGAATCGCTGCAATTATGATGGCATTGGAACTAATGCGGGACAGACCTGAAATTCTTCACGGTGATATCATGATATGTTTCAATCCCGACGAGGAAGTAGGAAAGGGAATGAAGTATCTCAACAAGGACATGTTCCAGGTTAAATGCGCCTATACTGTTGATGGCGGTGCTTCGGGAGTTATTAACAAGGAAACTTTTTCGGCCGATACCGCTGTTGTTACAATTTTCGGGAGGGATATTCATACGGGGACGGCCAGAGGCAAAATGATTAATGCCGTCAGGGCGGCCTCTGATTTAATCTCATGGCTGCCAAAGGATATGTGCCCGGAGACCACTGATGAATACGAGCCTTTCATTCATCCATGTGACTTGAACGCTTCTGTTGGAAAGGCCACTATCAAGCTGCTTTTCAGGGATTTTGACACGCTTGGATTAAAAAAACATATGAATACGCTGGAAAAAATTATTGAAAATATCAGGCAGTCCTATCCGGGGATAAATGTGGAACTGCGTATTGAGCCGTCTTACAGGAATATGAGGGAAAAACTGGAGACCTGTCCCGAAGTTTTGGACAATCTTGTCGAGGCGGTGGATAGAACTGGGATGACTGCGGTCTGGAAACCCATACGTGGGGGAACAGACGGTGCCACGTTGACAGCAATGGGGATACCCACACCGAATATTTTTATGGGTGGTGCCAATTATCATGGACGAACGGAGTTGGTTTCCATTGACTCATTGGGAAAAACCGTAGAAACTCTTTTGAATTTGGCGCAGATTTGGGTTGAAAAAAGTACAGATTAGGATATGAGGTGGTAAAATGAATTTAAATAATACAACGACTGCTCAAACAGAAAAACATTCATTCAGCACTTACGCATTTTTAAGACTTGATGGCAATGCTGATTTTCAAAAAGTATACAAGGATCTTTATTTTCAGGATTGTGTTCAGTATTGTGATGCCGTAAGGGAGGAATATGACATCGTTCTGTTGTTAAATGCCTGCATGGAAAAGGATATTCAAAATTTTGTTGATGGAAAACTTAAAACCATGGATGAAATTACCGAAATTGATTATATGCCGATACGAATCCATGAAGGGGTTCATAGTCCCAGCAAGGAAGAGAAAGAGGTTTTAAGACAATCATCGGTATCGGCTTACGTTTTTCTTGAAATCGAAAAAGAAAAATTGGATAGGATTTGTTCGCAACTGTACCTCATGGATGGTGTTGTCTCCTGTGATGTCACCTCTGGCAGGTATGGTATGGTTCTTCTTGTTAATGGAACCGACTTTCCGTGTCTCGACGAATTGATACAGGATAAAATCTGGCAGATTGATGGTGTCATCAGGGCCAGGAAAGTTAATATTATTGAAATGTTCGAAATGGGAATGGAGTCGCCCGATGAAAGGATTGGAAAAATAAACTATGAGTTGTGGAAGTATGACAAAAAACCAGGTCAGTTAATTCCACTTTTACAGAAGGCTCAGGAGGACGCAGGCTATGTCTCGGAAAAGGCCATAAGGTATATAAGCGGGGTGACGCGGATACCTGAAAGTCAGATTTATGGAGTGGTTACATTTTATAAGCAGTTTCGCTTAAAACCTGTGGGAGAGTATCTTATAAGGCTTTGTGACGGTACTGCATGTCACGTAAATAATTCCAAAATGTTAAAAGATATTATTGAGGATGAGCTTCAATTCGAGGGTGGTGATACCAGCGATGATGGGCTATTTACGCTGGAGCTTGTTGCGTGTCTGGGTTGTTGCAGTCTTGCGCCTGTTATCACTATTAATGATCAAACTTACGGAAGATTGACTCCGTTAAAACTCAGAAAAATATTAAAACAATACAAACCAAAAGGAAAACAGAAGTGAAAGAAATTATTGTTGGAACAGGTACCTGTGGTATTTCAGCCGGTGCTGACAAGGTCCTTGAGTGTTTTCATTCCATGGTTGAAGATGCCAAGGGGACGGTGAATGTTAAAATTGGTGAAACCGGATGTATGGGGGTTTGCTACAGGGAAGTTTTAGTAAATGTTTTAAGCAAGGACGGATCGTTTCTGTACGGGGATGTGACTCCGGAAATGGCCCGTACAATTTTTGAAAAACACATTTTATCCGACACACCTGTTGATGAATGGATTGTAATAAAAAATGAAAGTGAAGGCCCTGAAAGTGATTTCATTGCAAAGCAAAAGCGCATTGTACTGGGAAATTGCGGAAGAATTGATCCACTTTCAATTAAGGATTATATTAATGCCAGCGGTTATGAGGCTTTGAAAAAATCCATCAAAATGACCCCTGATGAAATTATTGAATTAATTTTAAACTCAGGACTTCGTGGCAGGGGCGGGGCTGGTTTTCTTACCGGACAAAAATGGCGTTTTGCACAGAAGGCCGTCGGTGATGAAAAATATGTCGTCTGTAATGCCGACGAAGGTGATCCCGGTGCGTTCATGGATCGAAGTGTTTTAGAGGGAGACCCGCATTCGGTTCTTGAAGGGATGATAATTTGCGGTCTTGCCATTGGTGCGCAGACTGGAATCATCTATTGTCGTGCTGAATATCCGCGTGCAATTAACAGACTTGAACATGCTATAAAGATAGCCAGGGAGCACGGCTTTCTTGGTGAGAATATTCAAGGCAGTTCGTTTTCCTTCGATATTAAAATTAAAGAAGGTGCGGGAGCATTTGTTTGTGGTGAGGAAACTGCATTAATCGCTTCCATTGAGGGACAAAGAGGGACGCCAAGAATACGGCCACCATTTCCGGCCACTAGCGGTCTGTGGGGAAAACCAACCAATATCAACAATGTTGAAACATTTGCCAATATTTCATGGATTATTAGAAACGGTGCTTCGGAATATTCCAAACTTGGAACGCAGGAAAGTCGTGGAACTAAGGTTTTTGCGATGGCAGGCAAGGTAAAGCGTAGCGGTCTTGTTGAAGTTCCAATGGGCATTACGATAAACGAAATTGTTTTTGATATCTGTGGAGGTATCAAGGATGACAGGAATTTCAAGGCCGTACAGATGGGAGGCCCTTCAGGTGGATGTATTCCGGCCAGTATGGGCGAGATTCAGATTGATTACCAGAAAATCAATATGACTGGCGCAATTATGGGGTCCGGTGGAATGATTGTTGTGGATGAGACGACCTGCATGGTTGAGCTGGCCCGTTTTTTCCTTGAATTCACTCAAAGGGAATCCTGCGGAAAATGTACAAGTTGCCGGGTTGGTACGCTTAGAATGTTGGAGACTTTGGAGAATATTGTAAGTGGAAAAGGAAAGGAAGGTGACATAGAGAGGATGGAGGAACTTGGGGAATACATAAAAAGTACGGCACAATGTGGACTTGGACAAACTGCACCAAATCCTGTTCTTACAACCATCAAATATTTCAGAGATGAATACGACTCTCATATCATTGATAAAAAATGTCCGGCACATTCCTGTGAACAGTTGATTGACTACACAATTGATGCCGATAAATGCAAAGGATGCACACTTTGTATTAAAAGTTGTCCTGTCGGGGCCATTAGTGGAGAGCCAAAGAAGTTGCATGTAATTGATCCTCTTAAATGTATAAAATGCGGAAAATGTTATTCAAGTTGTCGATTTGAAGCGATATTAAAGGACTGAAAATGAAACTGAAAAAGAAAGTAACGTTATTGGTTGACGGTAAAAAAATTGAAGTTGATTGTGACAGTACAATTTTAGAGGCCGCACAAAAAAACGGGATTGAAATTCCAACTCTTTGCCATGACCCAAGTCTTCCTCCCATTGGATCATGTCTTTTATGTGTTGTGGAAATTGAAAAAATGTCCAAACTTCCGTTGTCGTGTACGACCAAGGTTCAGGAAGGAATGGTCGTTCATACAAGGACACAGAAGGTCGTCCAGGCGAGAAAAAATGCCCTGGAAATGCTGCTTTCAAATCATTATGCTGATTGTCGCGGGCCATGCTATCAAAAGTGTCCTGCCGATGTGGATGTCCAGGGATATTTAACTTATGCGAAGGACGGAAAATACGATGAGGCGTTAAAAACCATCACGGAGACAAATCCGTTTCCGTCGGTATGTGGAAGGATATGTGTTCGGTATTGTGAGGCGTCCTGTAGAAGAAATGATATAGATTCCCCGGTTGCGGCGAATTTTATCAAGCGTTATGTGGCGGATCTTGTTTCTGACAAGCTCCCGGCCCGTGAGAAAGTTAATTCCAACGGTAAGAAAGTTGCCGTTATTGGTGGAGGCCCAGGGGGATTGACTGCCGCCTGTTTTCTCGCTCAAAAAGGTTATGGTGTTAAAATACTTGAACGTCATCCCAAACTTGGCGGAATGCTTAGATACGGGATACCGGATTATCGTCTGCCACAAAAAGTCCTGGACAAGGAGATTGGAAGGATTCTGGACTTGGGAATTGAAGTGGAAACCGCTAAAGACTGGGGTAGGGACTTCACTCTCAAGAAACTCAAGGATTCCGGTTTTGAGGCAGTGTTTATTGCTGTGGGGGCACAGGGTGCCAAAAAAATGGGAATAATGAATGAAGAAAATCAGCAGATTGAAAGTGGTATAGATTTTCTTGAACGGACAACAAAGGGAAAAATTTCCGAGACAAAAGGAACAGTTTTGATTGTTGGTGGAGGCAATACTGCAATTGATGCTGCAAGAACTGCACTGAGAACAGGTGCTTCGGAAGTCAGGGTATTATATCGAAGAACAAAGCAGGAGATGCCTGCTGATGAGGTTGAAATAAATGATGCGCTTGAAGAGGGGGTAATCATTGATTATCTTGTTGCCCCACTTGAAGCGGTGGAAAAAGACGGAGTTCTTCAAGCACTAAAATGTCGGAAGATGATGTTGGGTGAACCTGATTCCTCCGGTAGAAGAAGACCTGTGCCAATAGAGGGAAGTGAATACGAAATATTATGCAATTATATCATCTCTGCCATTGGTCAGAATGTGGAGAATGATTTTCTTAAGGATGATTCGCTGGGAACCATGGAACAAACTGCATGGAGAAGTATCAATGCCGACGAAAAAACATATGCCACCAATTTAAAGGGGGTTTTTGCGGCCGGAGATGCGGTAACAGGACCGATGGCCGCTGTTGATGCCATTGGTGCAGGAAGAAAGGTTGCGGCGGTTATTGATGAATATTTAAAGACCGGAGAACTGAAAAATCCGTTTTATGAATTTATAAGTCGTAAGGAAAATCTGTCGGAAATACCACAGTCATATTTTGATTCCTTTGAAAAAACCAAGCGTGCCAAAATGATACAAAAGGATCCATATGAGAGGATTCAGAATTTTGATGAAGTTGATGCAGGGATAAGTGAGGATGATTTAAAGGACGAGGTTGAAAGATGTCTTACTTGTGGATGTACAGATGTATATACGTGCGAGTTGAAAAAATATGCCACTGAATATGGTGCACAACAGACAAGGTACAGTGGTGGCAAGGTAAATAAATACGAAGAGGACAAGAGTCATCAATTTATCAGACTTGATCCGAATAAATGTATTTTGTGCGGAAGATGTGTTCGAACCTGTGAAAGCATTCTCGGAGTGGCGGCTTTGGGACTTGTTGGAAGAGGAAATGAAATGATTGTAAGGCCGGTCATGGGGCGAAAGCTTGAGGATACAAATTGTATAGGATGTGGAAACTGCATTGATGTTTGTCCAACCGGGGCCATTACATACAACGTTTCGGAAGAACTGCCATGGTTCAAGGGTACAGTGGAAAAACAGTCAGTTTGCAACAATTGTAGTGTTGGTTGTGAACTTGTTTACAATAAAAAAGATGAAGATTATTGGTATGTTTCCGGCAAGAAGCTTGAAGGGAATCTGACATCGAGATTGTGTGTTAATGGAAGATTTAATCAAAGGCACTATCTCCGTGATAACCGGCTTGAAAAGGCGTATTTACGTAATGATTCAAAGGTTAAAGAGGTTTCCGTACATCGTGCAATGGAGGAAGCCGCAAATGGGATTTCCGAAATTGCCAGGACATACGGCCCGGAAAGCGTTGCTGTCTTAATTTCTCCCAAGTCAACAAATGAAGAATTATTTGTGGCACAGAAACTGGCTAGAGATGTTTTTTCGACAAATAATATTGCTTGTCTCTATGATCTTGAGGCAAGAGACCCAAAATGGTCACCGGATTTTATGAAAATACTCGGGCCTAGTGCTGATAATGAGGATTTTAACAATGCCGATACGATTGTTTTGATTAATGTCGATATTTACAAAGACAACCCTGTTACAGGTTTTTCTCTGGCCAGCGCATATAACTCCGGCAAAAAGATAGTCGCAATAAGTTCCGTTTCCAACAAAACGGCCACGTTTGCCACACAGTGGATAAATAACAGAAGGGGAACAACATCAATGCTTTTATATGAGGTATTGAGAAGAATTTACCAAAAAAATCCGGCACAAATTGAAGAAAATGTGCAAAAAATGGAAAATGGAAATGAGTTTCTGTCATTGATTCTGGATATGGAAACGAATATTCACGAAACAATAGGGGTAAGTTCAAGTGAGATTGATTCCCTTGTTGATACGTTTTCCGATCCTGATAAAAAAGTTGTATTTGTTTACAGTCCTCTTTGCAGGTTGGATAAGGCATATGGTGATCTTCCAAGCATATATAATGTTCTGTTTGCAATCGGCAGATCATCACTTCCTGGAAATGGACTTCTTCTTTCCTATCCACACTCAAATATGCAGGGGTACTTCAATCTTGGTGTTTATCCAGAGGCCGCATTTTTTGGTGAATCAGCAAAGAAGTATGGAGATCTTAAAGGTGCCAAAACTGCTGCTCAGCTCAAGGAGATGTTAAAGACTGGAAAGATCAAAGGTGTCTTGATATTCGGGGAAGATCCGTTTTATGACGAGGAATGGGGAAATATTCTTACTGGAATGAAATTCGCTGTCATGATTGACATGTATAAGAATATGTCCATGGATTTTGTTAATGTTGCCATTCCAGGTACCAGCTACGCAGAATCATGCGGATCGGTTACAACCCAGGAGAATAAAATCAAGGATTTTTCCCAGGTGTTCAAAGGTCCTGATCTTTTTGGATATCAGATTTTAGGTGGAATATATAAGCATCTTAAGGGGCAGGAATTATCATTAGAGGAAATCAGACGTCAAATTGCATGTGATTTTCCAGGATATGAGAAAATTGTTGGTATTAACGAAACTGCGAAAGTCAGTGCTGAAACCGACATTACATCATGTAAGAAGTTTTACCTGACTGATTTGGATGATCTACAGGTGCCTAAAAGACATGTGCCCAGCTTTTCAACCATATCAAAAATAAGTGAGTAGATACGTCTGTTTTTTACTGTTTAATTTTGTAAGATAAAAATGTTCAAAATTGTGCACGGTTTTGTGTATCCTATTAGTAGTTTCAACTATGATTACGTTATTAACCAAGGATGGTTTTATGAAACTTATTTGTTTGCTTTCGATTTTGTTGTTTTCCCAAATTACATTCTCTGCAGAAATGGTTTTTCGCTATCGTTTTGAAAGGCCTGTTGTTGTTCAGTCCGGTGATGATCAGTTGATAAAAATACCAGGACTTGCCTTGTCCCAAAGACCTGGCATGCCCATGCTTCCCATGGATTCAATTAAGATGCTTTTGCCTGCAAACGCACGGATTGAGACGGTGAAGGTTCAAAGGGCGCATCCATTTATTGTTTCAGATGCTGCAAAATTGAAACTTGCCCCGAAATATCCATTTACGGATGTTAAGGAAGGTCGTTTTGAAGATATTATTCTTGAGAAGACATGGCCGGATGTGATTGGCTCAAAAAAAATGCAAAAATTTCACGGGCATAGAATTCTTACGGCCAATATTTTCCCTGTTTATGTGACTCCACAAAAGGAGGTCTTTTCGACTCGTGAGATTAAGATCACTATTAATTACAGCGAGGACAAAGGAACTACACACAAGGCAAGATTTTTTGATGAAATATTGGAATTTGTTGATAATCCCAATCCTGAAATTTTTTCGACTTATGATTATTCCAACGAAAAGAACATGGCAGGTTATGATTATTTGATTATCACATCTTTAGAATTGATTTCGTATAAAGGGGAGAACAGTCTCCATGTTTTCAAGGACTATCTTGAAAATGAAAAGGGACTTAAGGTAAAAATTGTTAATGTCACTGATGCGACAGGTTCAGGGAGCGGGGTGGATAATGCGCAGAAACTGCGAAACTTCATTCGTAGGGAATATGAGCAAAGTGGTATCAGATATGTCCTTATAGCTGGTGATTCAGATGGCAGCTCTCCGACCATACCGGTAAGAAAACTTTATTCCGAGATTCGTGGATACAATGGTTCCTGGAGAGATATCAAGGAACACATTGTGGCGGATTTTTATTATGGTTGTCTTGACGGTACTTTTAACGGAGATAATGATAACAAATGGGGCGAATCCAATGACGGTGAAGATGGTGGGGATGTAGATTTTCTTTGTGAAGTCACCGTTGGGCGCTGGCCTGTGGATAAAACCACTGAATTAAAATCCGTTGTGGCAAAAACACTTAAAACATATAGAACGCCATCAAGGGAAAAGTCCGTTATTAATCTTGGAGAAATGCTTTTCAGAGAGCTTGATCTTTGGGGAGGAGATTATCTTAATCAGTTATTTGGTGAAGTTGATGATCATGGATTTGTAACCAGGGGATTTGATGAAAGCTGGAGAAAATATACGCTTTACGACAAGGTCAAGCGTTGGAGTGGAACTGAGGCCAAAACACTTATAAAAAAACAAAATCCACTTGTGGTGAATCATCTTGGACACTCATCATCCAGTATGAATATGAGGGTGAACTCTTTTTTGTATTCTGGTTTTGAAAATACATTGCCGTATTTTTATTATTCACAGGGTTGCCTCGCAGCAGCTTTTACAAAAAATGATTCCATAGTGGAGAAAATGGTTTATGGAAAAGGTGGCCCGTTTGCGGCAGTGGCGAATTCTGCGTACGGACTGGGGCCTGAAGATCCTGAGTATGGACAGGTGCAATACCCTGGCACTTCACAAATTCTGCATCGTTATTTTACCAACAGGTTGATGAATGATAATTATCTTGAGTTTGGCGTGGCCCACCAAAAGTCCAAGGAGGATATCTTGAGATATATTGATTATCAGGAAGCAAGATGGGTTGTTTGGACGGCCAATTTTTTTGGTGATCCTGCTTTAGCCTTGCAGTGAGTTTTGATTTCTGATGAAAAAGCTCAAGCAAAAGTTATGTGGTATCTATTTGTATCTATGGTAGGATGTTTTTATTGAGGAGTAATTGTGAATGACGTTATATCAATTGATGTTGAAAAAATAGTGGAGTCCTTCGGTGGAGACATGGAATTGTTTTCAAAATATTTTAAGATTTTCAGGAAAAATTATCCTGAAAGGATTGGGTGTATTGAAAATAATATAAATGGTGGATGTGATTTTGAAGAGATGTACCGTGTTGTTCATACACTGAAGGGAACAGTTGCGAATTTTCATGTAACGAAACTCATTGAAATGGCGGAGGATTTTGAAAAAACCATAGAAACAAATAATATGGATGATATTAAAATACATTATGGTGATTTCAAGGCCAACATTGAAAATCTAATAAGTGAAATTGAAAAATTTCTAAAAGACTAAAAAATGAAAAGATATATAACAGTTATTGATGATAGTGAAGAGCAGGTAATGTTGATCGAGCGTATTCTTCGCAGCGAAAGATACGAGGTTTTTTGTATTTCGGATGAAACACAGGCATGCGATCATCTTATAAAACATCCACCACATGTTATTTTGCTTGATATGCTCATGCCGAAGATCAACGGACTCAAACTTCTGGCAAGTATAAGAAAGATCAAACATCTTGCAAATATTCCAGTACTGGTCTTTTCCGGGATAAATGATAAAGAGGTGATCCATACGGCCATGGATAGAGGTGTTTCCGGGTATGTTCTAAAACCGGTGGATTGGAAAGTTCTCTTGAATAAATTAAAGATCATTTTTTATGATCTTGAAAAAAATGAACTTTGTTATAAATTTAATCGTAATGATAAAAAGTCAAAAGGAGTCGTCTCAGGGACAGGGGCCGTGATGGGACTTGGTGAGACAAATTTGGTTTTTGCCAGCGATTATTCCTTTAATGATAATATTACGTTGAGCGTGAATTCCTCTGCCATTCTTGAAGATATCCATTATGGAACCGGGGTGTTGAAGCCTGTACGTTCACAAGGATTGTCGCATTCAAGATACAGGTACAAGACAAAATGTATATTGCCAGGGGTATCTGAAAGTTGTTTGCAACATTTGAGAAAGTGGATGTATAAAAACTGCCAGAGGAAGACGGGGAAAGATGGAAAAGTTTGAAATACTTATCGTTGAGGATAGTGAAGAAACACAATTTTTGCTTACTGAATTTTTCAATCGCAGGAATATTCTGTGTAAGTCGGCTTATTCCATAGAGGATGCTCTTGAATTGATGAGGGAGCATGATTTCCGTCTTATTTTGCTGGATCTTCTTTTTCCCGGTAGAAATGGATTATTTTTTATCAATGAAATTCGTGACACCAATTTCCATGATAATGTCAGGATTATTGTTGTTTCAACACTGAAGGAAAAAAAGGTGATATTGAAGGCATTGGAGATTGGTGCCGATGACTATGTGACCAAACCGATTGATATGGATATTCTTTCAGACAAGATTAATGTGGTTATGAAATCCGGCAGTATGCTTTCCCTTCCTGTCTTGTCTGTAAACCCGTCCGCGGATTTTTCACCAATTAGTTTTAATTTTAATATAAAGCTCAAGGAAATTACGGAGGAGCAGGTTATTTTTTTCTCCAACGCAATCATTCCCAAGGACTATCTTTTTGATGTCTTGTTTCCAACGTTGAAGGAAGTTGGTTTGAATGGGATCAAGTTAAAGGTTAAAGGCGTCCAACTTATTCAGGACAGGGATTGGGCATATGAAATCACTGCAAAATTTAATGAGATGTCAGTGGAAGAGCATGTGGCCATAAGACATTGGTTGTTGCTTCAGAAATAAATTATTTAAGAAGTTCCACTATTAGATTCGTGAATTTTGTTGTGTCCAGTGGCTTTGCCATAAAGTGTGTGTTGGCACCGAAAGTCTGTATAATATCATTATGAAAATTGGCGTTGGAAGAAATAAAAACAATGGGGCCGCGAAAAACATCCAGGCCTCCGACTGCCTTGGCAAACTTGATTCCGTCAGTGTTCTTTAGCATAACATCAAGAACAATAAGATCAGGAGCCTGTTTGGCGATTTCTTCAAGCGCCTCAAATTCGTTTACGAATGTTTTGACATTATATTGGCCGGTCTTCTTCAGGAAAGTGGACATCATGAAAATTGTTTCCTCGGAGTCATCAATAACCATGATGCTTTTATTGTCGAGATGTTTCATCTCGGATCTGGTGATTGAATCCAGAAGTTTTTCTTTTTCCTCTTTTAATTTTTTTAGTAAATTTCTATCCATTTGATACCCTATGCTATGTTATCAATTTTTTATAATCAAATAAAGGGGGGTATTATTGGCCCGGATAAACCGTATCAATTTTATTGCATGTTCATGGTTTCTGCCGGAAAATAAATTGATTTGTATTTGAAACATTGGAGCGTTAATGGGACTAACAAAAATTATTGCCACTGTCGGGCCTGCATCCTGCAGCACCTCTGTGTTGCGTTCCATTATAGGGGAAGGGGTGGATGTCATTCGCTTGAATTTCAGTCATGGTTCTCATGATGATCATGAAAAAATGTATAAGAAAGTCAGGGATGTTGCATCTCAAACGGGGAAGTATATCGGTATCATGCAGGATATTTCCGGTCCGAAGATCAGAATAGGTGAGATAAAAACTTCACCTCTGATACTCGATGAAGGTGATGAACTTATCATGACCTGTGATGAAAATGCGGATGGTTCGGGAAATCGTGTTTTTGTGAGTTGTCCTGGATTTTCGAATGAGGTGAAAAAAGGGGATAGAATTTTTCTTGCAGACGGACTTTTGGAAGTGGAGGTAAAAGACAGCTCAAACGGGGAAGTAAAAGCGGAAGTGATTGATGGAGGTGAGTTGACATCAAAAAAGGGTGTGAACCTTCCCATGACAAAACTGTCACTTCCCTCGCTTACAGAAAAAGATAAAATAGATGTGGAGTTTGGACTCAGGCTTGGTGTTGATATGATGGCCTTGTCTTTTGTTCGGGACCCGAAGGATATTGAACAATTTCGTGATTTTATGAAAAAATCCGGACGTATCGTTCCTATTATTGCCAAAATTGAAAAACCGGAGGCCATCGAGAAAATCGATGCCATTATTGAAATTGCCGACGGAGTGATGATTGCCAGGGGTGATCTGGCCATTGAAATTCCACTTCAAAAAGTTCCGGCAATTCAAAAAGAGATTATCAAAAAGGCAAGAAGGGCACACAGGCCGGTTATTGTGGCCACCCAGATGCTTGAATCCATGATAGTCGAGGAAAGGCCGACACGGGCGGAAGTTACCGACGTGGCCAGTGCGGTTTTTGATGGTGCCGGTGCGGTGATGCTTTCCGGTGAGACGGCAATCGGTAAACATCCACAAAAAGTGGTGAAACTGATGGAGGATATTATTTCGGAAGCGGAAAAGACGGCATATTCCCCTACAGGTGATCTTGCAATTTACAATGATTTTAATGTGGAGTTTTCTGTTGCCACATCTGCTGTAACCATGGCGAATACGTTGAATGCGAAGGCCGTATTTGCCCTCACTCTTTCCGGTAGATCGGCAGAGCTTCTTTCCTGTCAAAGACCTTCTCTGCCAATTATTGCTTTTTCCCCTAGTGACGACACGTTGAAAAAACTGTCACTGTATTTTGGCGTATATCCTGTTGGTGTGGTTTTTCATGATCGTTTCAGCGATATTCTCAAAGAATGTGTTCGGCGGGCGAAAGAGGAAAATTTTGTGCGCAGCGGTGATTATGTGATTGTTACCGCCGGATATCCTTTTGAAGAAAAAGTGCAGACGAATTTGGTTCACGCCTTGATGATCCCTTAAATTCAGGCACTTTATCACCGGCCAATTTGGCCCCAGTATCATTTATTAATTTGTATTTTAAAAGAAAATTTTTAGCATCATTTAAAATTCAATCACTAGATGCGTGGCGCTCATGCACGTCGTCATGGCATTGAGTTTGCTTAAACTGTCAGTGAGAAAAATATTCATACGAGATGGAGGATTTATGAATAAGATGTTGATCACAAGATTGTTTGTGCTTTTGATTGCTGCCTGCGCATTTGCCAGTGTTCAGGCCTCAGATGTTAGATCATCCCGGATGATCAAATATGAAGGGCAGGATGGTGAAACCTTTGAACTTGAAAACTTTGTCAAGGAAACTCGCTACAGGACAGAACAGCAGGAAGGTACCTGTACACGTCAGATTCCATATCAGGACACTGTGTGTGGAGATGAAACACGCTACCGTCAGGAATGTCATACTGTTCCCGGACGTGAGGAATGTCATATAGAGAACGAAAGAAGATGTCGTACAGTTACCCGCTATCGTGAAAGTTGTAGAATGGTTGGCGGTGGCCAGAGTTGCCGTTGGGTTGGCGGCGGTCAAAGGTGCCGCATGATAAATGGGCGAAGGGTTTGTACTAATGAGCCAAGACGCCGGGTTTGTGTTAATCGTCCAGGAAGAAGGGTTTGTGAACGAGTACCTTACACTGATACGGAATGTGATTATTATCCAAGACGTGTGTGTAATTGGATTCCAGCTCATCAGGAGTGCAGACAGGTTGCATATACAGAATATGTTTGTCGTGAAGTTACAAAATACAGAACTGAAACTTATGCATGTATGAGAGATGTTCAGGTTCCTTATGAAGTAACAAGAAATATAACTGCAGATGTTGAATGTCTTTTCAACAATGAGCTTGCCGATGTGTTTGCTGAGATTGCTGTAAATCTCACCAAGGATGCGAAGCTGAAAATCAGGGCAAAAGATACGAGCGAGAGACCTGTAATTATTCTTGCCAAGAGAAAAATTGAAAAAGATGAAAATGGCGATGATATCCATGTGCGTGCCAAATTCAGGTTTGATTTTGTCGATCTTGAAAGCACTGTTTCACCGGTATCCCGTGAAATTGAAATAGAGAAGTTTGGAAGAAAAAAGCTTCACTTCAATATGGGAAAAATTCTTGATCAGGAGAATTTGAAGATAAGAGTTAAAATTGAATCCAGTGACAAGGTATGGCTCAACAAGGAACTTCTGGAAGGTGATATGAATCTTGAGGATGTCGAGAATGGAACAAGAGTTAAACTCGATATTAAAAAGCTGATTGGAAAAAAACTTGGTTCGATGACCAGCTATAAAATTACTGTTGAGGCCGTGGTTAAACTTGATGGAAAAGTAATGAACATGGACAACCTGATTCTCAACAAAAAAACGATCAAGAAACAATATATAATGTTTTAAGGAAAAAGGGGAAAGGAAATGAAAAAGAAATTTGTAAGTTTGTTAATGGTTCTGAGTTTGGTTGTTTTGGCCGCATGTAGTGGAGGTGGCAGCAGTAGTAGTGGCAGCAGTGGGGGAGATATTTATGTAGGTCCTTCGACAGTTGATTCCTTTGTCACTCTTCTTGAGGATACATATGGTGGAGATTTTGTTCTTGTAAAAGATCCCGATGAAACTTATACAGAAGGTTTTGCTGTGGTATGGGACGATGACATGGGTGCATACTATTCGTACGATCTTGCCAATTATCAGGCCGGTGACAATTGGTCGGAATACATGGCCTATACAGAATATGATCCAGTGGTTATTCATGACTGGTACGTTGATTCCTGGGGAGACACTGTTTATGTTGGTGATGCCTATGACTACAACGGCTACTATCAGGGAGAGTTTCTCTTTGAAGAAACCGAAATGACTGGAAAAGATCTTGAAAAGATTGGTGCACTTCAAGAGGCATACAATACTTCCAAGATTGCAGATGCGTTGTCTGCTGAGTATGGACTTTCTGAGGAAAGAGGAGTCAGGATAGCAAAAATGGCCGGTGAGTGGAAGAAGCTGTCCGGTTCCAGGGCCATGACTGATGCTGATGCCGGTGCATTTACCAAGGAATTGATTGGTGTGGAGCTGTCCGAAGTTCAAACTGTCATGAAAAAATATGTTGAAGGTGATACCGAATCTTTTGACAGCTTTGTTGATGCTGCCGCTGAAGTTAATGAGATTTCCCCCGAGCATATGAAATCCATTGTTAACGCCTTTATTAAATAGTCTGATCATTATATACACTGCGGGCAGTTTTGACTGCCCGCGTTTAAAAAAAATACACATCTCAAGAACAAGATAACCAGTTGAAATAAAAAGAATAACTTCTATTTTGTGGAGTAGTTTACCTTGGTGATTGAAATGAATGAATCCATTACGTATTATTGCGCTGCAAAAGCAGGGAACTCAATGAAAAAATTGTCTTTATCCATTATTGTTTTTCTTTTACTTCTACCGGTAGTCGTTCTTGCCAGTGGATTTTCTGACGTTCCAGGTTCCATACCGATTGGTTTTAAAAGACCTCCGGCAACCGATTTAAAATATCATGGCAAAATTCTTCTTCCACACGAGGCCGTAAAACTTCACGAGAGTGGAATTGATCTGTCCGATATCTCTCCTGAGGAAAGTGATATATGGAAAAATCAGGAAAATGTTCCTGAACTTCCAGATGAATTGGATGAGATGGAAGTTCAAAACAATGATTCAGTGAAATATCTTTCAAAGATTATTTCCAGAAGCGGAAATTTTCGTTTTTCAGCCTTTAAGGAAATGGCCGGAGGGGAGAAGGCATTCACTTTCATGCTTTCAAAGAAGATTCATAATATTCTTCTTCGTGCAGCGGTTTTAAGAAAGCTTGGATACGTTGTTCCACCGGTAAAGCATCTTCCCAAACTCAAACTTTCCTTTGATTCAAAATTTGAAAAGGAAAATTTTGTTAATCGAATGGCCGAGGATACCTTTGGTGATCCCGCAAGATGGATTATACAAAATTCCGAAGATGGAAAGGAGATAATTTTGCAGGATCTGATCGTCATGAATGCGGATGATCTGATTTACAATCTGGCATTGGGGTTCGTTCCAGCAAGCATCATACGTGGAAGAAGGGCCATGAATTCGCTTTTAATTCCATTTTCACTTACAGATATTCCGGAAAGTGTGAACCTTTTTCCATGGCATGGCGGAACTGTGATAAGTGGTCACGTAAAGGTTGATTATGAAGCGGCATTTGAGTTTTCAACTCCATACGAGGATGCAAGATGGATACTAAAAAGATTGAAAAAACTCAAGAGAAAGGATTTTTTTGAAATTGCAGACAGAGGGAGATTTCCGCATGAAGTAAGGACTTTGGTTGCCCATAAGCTTATCGCCAGAAGAAATTCGCTTTTAAGGTTTTTTGATATTGAAGCGGAAGAAATTGATTTTGATCCAAAGGTAACCGAAGGCGAGTTCCTTGTTGACGGAAAACTCAAAAAGGAAACATGGGAAGGCCATGCTTCAAGGTATGCTTACGGTGATCCAGAGTCACCCTTGTCTTCAAGTGAGATTTTCGCATACTTTAAGTCTAAGACGATTTCCAATATTATTTCCAATTTGGTTCACGCATTTAATACAAAGATAATTCCACAAACAGATATTCAGCAGGAGCTTATTCAAAGACAGATGAATAGGGCCGTCTCTGCCTATAGAAATGCCCTTTTGAATGGTGGTCCATTGCAACCCGAGCCGGTATCAGTTTTTGCCATTCCTACTTTTGGTGCAAATTTCATTGCTTCAAGGGAAATTATCGCTGGAAGCTATCTTGGTACTGATAATGTGGTCCAGCTTGCTGATTCCATAGGAGCAAGTTTTTCCATTGGAGCTTTTTTGGGAACGGACCTGGTTCAGGCCCCATGGGTTGTCAGTGGGGGTGTGAATGGGCATTTGACAAGAACTTATTCCCATATTCGTCCGATAAAAAGCATGAAAAAGGCGCTCAAGACGTCATTTAGAAATATCCTGATACCACTTCATAAAAGAAAAATCGGAAAAATGCTTGATCGGGTAATTGATGAAAATCTTGAAAACGCAGAAATAGACGATGAACAACGACAAAAAAGACTCACAGAGATCTTAAATGTTTTCAAGGAAAATCTTGAGATCGGTGAATCCCTTATGATTACGGATACAATTGGTGCCGGTTTTTCCGCCAGGGGAGGTTATCAATTTACATCGCTTTTAAAGGCCTATGTAGGTTTCAGGGCAAAACAGATTGTACTTTCACGTCTTCATATTCTTAGAAAAAATGAGGACACAGTTCATGTCTACAAGGATCTTGGTGGTGTTTCATCGGTTGGCATCAATTTTGGGGTAAATGCTTTTATTCCGGTTGTGAAGATTTCAGCTGAAGCGGATGGTGGAAAATCAAAAACAAAATTTCACGTTCTTTCAATAAATGACAATATAAAGATTAATCCGGATATTTTTAAAACGGTAGGTGCTCTTCGCACACTTTTGGTTAAAAATTCCCTTGAGCAGGTGAAGGCAATTGCCAAACCGTATTTTCTTAAACACAGCTTTCAGGAAAACAAGGGTGGATTTTCCCTTTTGATATTCAAGGCCAAGGGACTCAAGGCACGTGATTTTGTTACAGTACAACATCCAGAGGGAGCGAAGAAATATTTTTATAGAAGAGTACAGGGGCATAGAGAGGGGATTGATTTTCAGACAACATTTCTTGATGTTGTAAATGCGCTTATAAAGGAGCTTACCGATCAGGATGATATCAATCTTTCAAGTTCAGGTAGTGGGAATCCGGCAGATACTTTTTATGGCAAGGCCTATTCCAGATCAGTGGTATTTGAAGGTGAGGTGGTTGATCCTGAAAGTGAAAGTTATAGAACAAACGGAACGATGCGTAGGTCATTTGTAAGTGTTGTTCATCGTTGGAAGGGATGGAAAATTTCACACAAGAAGGCGAAAAAAATTCTGAAAAAAATGAATAAAAAATACGGCCCTCATTTTTATCCTGATACCGTCCTGAACGAAACACAAAAACTTGAACTTTATCAGATAAAGCTTAATCTGTATTTTTATGAAAATGCAGTCAGGACCATGGCGGAACTGTCCCGCGCAAGTGTGAAAAAACTTTTCAGAAAACATGGTGTTTTTACGGAAAATAATTCAAGCTGTTGTAGCGAAACAGGACGTGAACCGGAAGAAATTCTGGGCGATACAGTCAGGTCTTTTCGCTGGTATCAGAAAAAGTATAAAAAGGCATTGTTGAAAAATAAATTGTCAAAAATTTCAGCCTATGCCTCAAAAATGGTCTCTCTTGTTGAATCAACCATGAATGTGGATGGAATTATGAAAATGGCCGGAGGATCTAAAAATGTATACATCTATTCAAGAATGGAGGGATTCAGGACAGGAGATGAAAACGGTGACAGACCTTTTGTTTCCAATTCCGTGGGGGAGATTGGTTCCCAAAGATTTAAAGGACCTCTTTTTGACATGCAGGAAAAAATTGGAATGACCGAAGCGGAGTTTTTCGGTTACTGGATTCAGGACAGATTATGAATTTAAAAAAAATATTTGCGGCATTTTTGTCATTGTTTGTTTTTATCAGTGTTCATGCTGCAAGCGTGAAGGTTCTGGTTGAGTTTGAACATAAACCGAAAAAGACGGAGCTTGGTGCAATCAGGAGTATCAAAGGGCTCAAATCAATTAAATTGTTTGATGATATTGAAACTGATTATTTCAGCCGCCTGTACGAGGTGTTTGTCGAGGATGCGGCATTATCGGAACTTTCCTCTCATCCTGCGGTTAGAAAAATCGAATATATATACGAGGTAAGTGGGGCCCTAAGCGTTGTTCCGACCGAAGAGAGTGTTTTAAGCAATGATCCATTCGCCACTTATCAGTGGGGTCTTTTTAATAACGGACAAAAGATCATAATGGATATTGACGATATTCATTCAATCACGATTCCAGGTAAAAACGGACAGGACATAAATATTTCACCGATATTCGGGAAACTTGATTCCATGATGAAAAAGGATGTTGTTGTCGCAGTTTTGGATTCCGGGGTTGATATTGAACATCCTGATCTGAAGGATAATATTTTCAGAAACACAATTGAATGTGATGAGAATGGAAATCTTCGTTTTAAACCTGAAGATGATCGTGATGAAAACGGTCTCAAGGGTGATTGCATGGGATGGAATTTTACTTCAAAAGGCGAAGGTGATAACAGGCCGCTTGATGACAAGGGACACGGAACCCATGTTGCAGGTATTATGTCATCAAAAATTGAAAATGCATCAGGTGTTTCAGGAATGGCATCCAGGATAAAAATTCTTCCGGTTAAAATTATGAAGAAGTCGGAAAGGCTGAAAGGAAAGGATCTTGTGTCTTTTACCGACCGTATATCAAAGGGAATTCTGTACGCTGTGAAGATGAAAGTGGATGTTATTAATTTAAGCCTTGGATGGCCCAGATCTATTGATACAGGACATGTCCGCCAGGCCGTACAGACAGCAATTGATAATGGAATAATTGTTGTGGCAGCGGCAGGAAACAATAATATCAGGATGCCGATTTATCCTTGTTCTTACAAGGGAGTCATCTGCGTTGGGGCATCCACTATAGACGGCAAGGTGGCAACTTTTTCCAACTATGGTGGCAATGTTGATCTTCTTGCGCCGGGAGAGAAGATTCTTTCAACTTTTCCGACAAAATTCACCCCGTCATTTTTCTCAGTGGAAGGGTATGAAATTAAAAATGGAACAAGTCAGGCGGCCCCGTATGTTTCAGGCGCTGCTGCGATCTTAAGGTCAGTCAACCCGGAAACTTCCAAGGATGAAATTCTTGCCAGACTTTGGAGTACGGCAAAAACTGTTGAAACGGACAAGCATTTCATGGGTGGTCTTATTCAAATCAATGATGCCATCAAGGTGGCGGCGAGGGCACTTATCAGGCCGATTTTCAAGGGAATTTCCTCTGTGCCATTTGTGATGGGAAAGAGTAGTTTTACCTTTGATCTTCCGGTGAAAAATTATTGGAAAAAAGCAACGAATATCAAGGTTGTTCTGGAACTTGATAGTGATGGAGTCGATCTAGGTAAAAAAATATTTTCCATTTCATCACTTGGGTCTGGAGAAATCATGGAATTGCCGGTTGAGGGACAAATAGTTTCTCCTGAAAAACATTCCGAGGCATTTCTTACTGTTCGAATTTTTGTGGAGAATAAACTTCATGGTGAATATGTTCATAACATCTATTTTGCCAGACAACTGCAAAATGAGGATGATGTAATTGTAAAACCTGTTAATTATGACGGCCAGATCAAGGATCTTGTGTCCATCAGGGATGGAAAACTTGTTCCCAAATTTTTTACGGTCGGTGACAGGTATGGAAGATACAAAACCCCTGAATATTACCTTGCTAAAAAATCTGAAAAAGGCCAGGAAATGGTGATTATGTACTTTCAGAACGGGGGTATTGTTACGAAGAAGAGGGTAATTGAATTTTCCTCCAGAATTTTGAACGTTCACCGTTATGACCTCAACTATGATGGCAAACCTGATTACTTTGTCCGTTCCGTTGGAATCAAGGACGGCAAAAAATTTATTCTTTATTCCTATCTAGATGAAAATCTGGAGGATCTTTTTTCCGAGGCGCATTTTGCGTTTACCCCGGAGATGAAGGTTTTTTTGGATATAAATCAAATGGGCCTTTTGCCTGTTTCCATGCCGTTTGGAAAAATGGCGGTTCCAATATGGGCCGCAGTTGGAACAATACCTAAAGCTTCCAGAAATCCAGACCCATGGGAGAATGAAAATCTCTCCAATATGAGGCACGTTTACTATTTCTCACCGGATATAAAACATGGCGATCACGGACTTCCGGAATTTATTTTCAAGATTTTCGATGATCATAAATTCGTTGAGAAGGTGAGAGAGGATTTGAATCTTTACTGGACAGATACTGTGGATGTTCTTGGAGTTCTTTTCCAAAACCAGCGTGATCTTAAGAATGGAAAACTTTCCCTGCAGATTTCAAGTGGAGGGGAGTTTTTGCGTGACTATCATGTTGTCCGGGTCGAACAGGATTTTGGATCAAAACTTGAAAATGTTGATTTTGGCGGCGTGATGCTTGAGGGGAATTTCAAGGTTCCGGTCATCAGGATTGACGAAAATGGAGTGGAGTACTTTGCTTCAACAGCTTTTGTGGGACTCCAAAATGATTCATTGGCACAGTATCTGGTTCTTAAACCACATGATACCGATGTTATGCGTGGGTTTCGTTACGAGCATGAGAGAAAGACCGACCATATTCTTGGAGTCATGGCAAGCTTTATAAAGGATGATATAAACTATGCATTCTTCCAGACAAAAAGCAATATTGTTCTCAAGATTGTGGGGGATGGTATTGATGCAACTTATATGCATCCGGTGAACAGGGTGAGTTTTATTCCGGGAAATACATTTAATGAACTTTATTGGCCTGTCACCATGAATAGTGGGGACAATGTTGTTCCGGCCTATTACATTGATGCCACCGAACTTTATACGGGACATGTTTATGTGGTTGCAGCAACGCCGGAAGGACTCATATCTCCGATAAAGACAAATATTTTTATTCCGCAGGGATGTTATGCCATGAATCCTGTCAAAGTGGGAGACAACGAATCCTTTTCCATTGTATGCAAGGAAGGAAACAAAGTCGTTTTCAGGTATCTGTCCATTTAACTTACCAATAATACAAGCGCTTATACTGATTTTGGTATAAAATAGAGTTATTGTTGTAAAACGCTTTGACCGGTTTTGGAGGGAATGAAAAAAAGAGCATCGGTTATTTTTGGACCTGTTTAAACTGAAGCTATTATTTAAAGAACCCACTCATATAAAGTTTTACGTCCCGGGAATACAGACCTGTAAGCCAGCGAAGTTCGGATGCAGCAGCCTTTCCTGCAAATATGATATCGGAATCAATAAGGTTTGAACCTCTAAAGTCATCATAACTTCTTCTAAAATCATCTCTGTCAATTTTAGTAAAGATTTTTTTATTTTTAACGGATTTACGAGGTAACCTCGTGGTGAAAATAATTTGTTCTCTTTCAAGATCTTCTTCGCGAAAGGTCTTGAAAAAAATTTCATTACTTATTTTTGTATAATGATATTCTTTAACATTAATCCATTTTAATTGATGAGTTTTCCCATTGGAGTGCGTGCTGATTTGAAAAGACTGGGTTTTTCCAAAAGGTAATTTCTTTTTTATGTTGTTAACATTCTCTTTTTTGTGTTCAACATAAGTAATATCGTATGTTTCATTCTGGATAGTACTGATTGTAATCAACGCCTTGGATGTATATGGCCCGTCAGAGATATGAATATCAATGACTTTATGTATGCATTGATCATCGATATATTCGTCACAGTGGTGAGTTCCAATATCTGTCTTCTCGGGGTTGTTGAGGATGACCATGCCATCATTGACTAATTTTATATCAAAGTCTTTTTTATTTTTAAAAGGGTTGAGAGTACTACGATGATGGACAAATACTTTGTAGCTTAAACCATTTTGCCCATTTGGTGCAGTTGTTGTTACTGTTGCCAGTTGTTCAATCTTAGAATGAGTTGGTGATCCCAGAATGGGTGTCGGAGCCTTATTCTTCTTTCCACAAGAAATGCATGCAAATAGAATAAGGATGGTAACTGTAATTTTCATCATAATAAGTGATAATTTACCATCCTTTATGCTTGTTGTGCGCAGCGTTGTAAAGTTTATAGAGGTGATTGCTTAATTTTCGGAAATTACTTCAGATAGGTATAGCTTCCCAGGCATTTGTTGTAGAAATTGACGAGACCAACTCCCTCTTTTGGGGAAATTTTTCCTCTTTGAACCTGTTTTTCGATGTTTCTTTTTATTGTCCGCGTGAGATATTGTTGGTTGTATTGCATAAAAGAGAGGGCCTCCGAAGCGGTGGTCCCTGGGATATGGTCTTCAATGTAGAAATCCGTAGGATCCTCGTCGTCACAGAAAATATGAACTTCATTGAGACCGGCCAGGAGGTTATGCATGTCTCCCATGACATCCTGATAAGCACCAGTTAGAAAAATGCCAAGATAATAATCTTCGTTATCCCTGAGTCTGTGAACATCAAGAGTTCTTTTTTCCTCTTCTGGATTTATAAATTTGTTGATTTTGCCGTCAGAATCGCAAGTGATATCGGCAATGGTGCATAGCTGGTCAGGTTCTTCATTTAGTCTGGTTATTGGAATTATAGGAAGAAGCTGATCAATGGCCCAAAGGTCAGGAACGGATTGAAAGACGGAAAAATTGCATAAATACTGGGAGGCAAGATGTTCTTCTAGATCCCACATTTCCTCGGGAACAAATTTTTTATCTTCCATGAAATTCAGAATTTTTTTCATTATCTTCCAGTACATGGTTTCAATTTTTGCCTTTTCTTCAAGGGAAAGAATTCCAAGTTTGAAGGCATTGATTGATTCGTCTTTTAATTGCTGGGCATCGTTGTAGGTTTCCTGGATGTTTTTTTCTGTTAGTTCTTTTTTGAGCTCTCGCATGTTGGATACGAGGATATGTTCCCCGATTGATTTATCGGTTGGATATTTTGTGTAGCAGGAGTCGATATGATCCACCACCTGGGCAATAACGCAGGAGTGATGGGCACTTATGGCACGTCCTGATTCTGAAACTATATGCGGATGCGCCACCTCTTCAAGATCACAGATTTGTTTTAAGATATAAACAACGTCCTCAATATAATCTTCCTGTGTATAATTCATGGAGGAATCATTTGTTGATTTTGAACCGTCGTAGTCGATTCCAAGTCCGCCACCAACGTCAAAATATTCGATATTGAGATTCATTTTTACAAGACGGGTATAGATTCGTGCCCCTTCGGTCAGGGCATCCTTGATTGCTCTGATATCTGTGATCTGGCTTCCCATGTGAAAATGAAAAAGTTTCAAACAATCTTCCTTTCCGTGGTCTTTAAGAATTTTTACCGCTTGAAGGATTTCAGCAATTGAGAGTCCGAACTTTGCCTTCTCTCCGCTTGATTCGCTCCATTTGCCAGTTCCTTTGGTTGACAGTTTTGCCCTGATTCCAATAATGGGAGTGACTTTCATTTCTTCGGCAAGTTTTAAAAGCAGCGGAAGTTCTGTGAGTTTTTCAATAACAACAATTATTTTTTTGCCAAGTTTGTTTCCCAGCAATCCAAGTCTTAAATAATCCTCGTCCTTGTAACCGTTCAGAATGGTGAGTGAATATTGATTGGTATTATAAGCAAGTGCAGCAATGAGTTCCGGCCTGGAACCAGCTTCAAGTCCGTAGTCGTACGAAGATCCTGCATCAACGATCTCTTCAACAACCTCTCTGAGTTGGTTTACCTTTATTGGATAAACTCCATAGTATCTTCCCTTATAGTCAGCATCTTCAATGATTTTTCTGAATGTGCGGTTCAATGAAACGATCTGGGAACGGAGAATATCGTAAAAGCGAATAACACATGGAAAGGCGATACCCTGTCTTTTTATTTCTGAAATGACATGGGACATGTCAATGACGGGACCGGAACTATCCCTTTCCGGAAGGATGGTAAGATTTCCTTGTTCGTTAATGTTAAAATAACCATTTCCCCAACTGCCGATGTGGTAAAGTTCATTTGCTGATTGAATGGTCCACTTATTTTCCGGCATAGGATAACCTTTTGATTTTTCCAGGTTAATACAATATAAGTGGTGTGTTAGGCAAGGGTAAGTAATAGTTCGCGAATTATTTTCGCAGCGAAGATTGAACTGTTGCCTGTTGAATCAATATTGGGTGACAGTTCAACAACATCAGCACCGACGAAATATTTTTTATTTAGAATATTTAACAGTTCTACAAAAGATGAGAAGTCCTCTCCTCCGGGTTCAGGTGTTCCGGTGCCCGGGAAAAAAGCTGGATCAAAGTAATCAAGGTCAAGAGTCAGGTAAATAGGTCTTCTTTCTTCGATTGATGATATTTTTTGCAAAAATGTAGTGCGATCTTTAATCAGGGTTTTGTTTTCTCTTATCCATTTATATTCTTCGCAGGTTCCTGAACGGATTCCGTATTGGATTAGTTCATGTTCATTCCCAAAATGATCCAATACCCTTCTTATAATGGAGGCATGTGAGTAGTGATATCCCTCATAACCGTCACGAAGATCGGCGTGGGCATCCAGATGAATAAGAACGAGATCCGGGAATTTTTCAAGATGGTATTTGATGGGTGCATAGGAAATGGAATGTTCTCCTCCCATTGTAAGAATCCTGAAGTTTTCGTTTTTAATGTCATGGTCTTTTAGGAGTTCGAAAAAAACATGGTTTGCATGATTCCAGTCTTTTTCAACATCACCTGTTTTTCCAATAGGGAGATCTCCAAGGTCAATGATAGGTGTATTAGTTGTATCCCTGTCCAGATAAGGGGAGTAGGTTTCGATATTTTCTGAAGCCTCTCTGATTTTTTGCGGGCCAAGACTTGTTCCTTTTCGAAAACAAGCAGTTCCATCAAAGGGAAATCCAACAAGGTGGATGTGCCCTGGATTAATATCTGTTCCCGGGATTGTTGAATCAAAGAGATTTTTTGGAGATATCAATTTGGAGTGTGGCATTTCTGTCTGGTTTTTATAATAGGTCATCAAAACGGTCTTTTTTCGGGGTAAATTTTTTGTGAATGTATTTGGAAAATTCAATGTTTTGCTTTAGAAAATTTGATTCTCCAAGTTGAAAAAGTTCAATATCGTGAAATGTACACAAGTAGATGTCCAAGGTTTTACCTTTGAGTATTTTATACAGTGTGTTTTTGTGAATAACGTTCCGGTTTCCATTTAAAAGATGGGAGTCAATTTTTAAAATTTTACATACTTCGCATTCAAGTTTACTCATATTTGTAAAAAGCGATTGAATTCCTGAGCATTATTGCCTAAACTGTTGATATGTATAATATACTAGTTATTGATGATGATCCAGATGTTCTTGAAGTTTTATGTGAAATGCTTAAGGATCATTATGACTGTGAGTTGGAAGTGGCAGTTGATGGGGAAGATGCCCTTTTAAAATCGGGTCAGAGAAAATTTGATCTTGTTTGTACTGATTATCGCATGCCTATAATGAACGGTGGAAAATTTATTGTGTTTTTAAGGGGCAGGCCAGGTCCCAATCAGCAAACACCTATTTTAATTATTACAGGTTACTCAGATGAGGTTCAGCAATATCCAAAGGGATTGGATAAGGTTTTTTTTGTTAATAAACCTATCATTCCCAGGGATTTCTACTCCTGTATAGATAAGACTATCGCCAGTGCTTCTTCAGATTAGTTTTTTTAGTGGACATTGAATACCAAAAGGTTTTTTCGAATAAAAATGTTTGGCATGTTCTACAATGAGTGCATGATATTCGTTATAAAGCTCATGATTTCTCGGAAGATTTTTTTCAAAGATCTCCTTGATTTGTTCATAGGAGCTTTTCTCTTTAATAAGTTTCAGGTGTGTGAAGATACGTCTGGTATAGGCATCAACGACAAAGGTTGGTACATGCCAGGCGTAAAGCAGCATGGAATCCGCCGTTTCCGGGCCGATGCCCCAGATTGCCAGAAGTTCATCCCTTGCAGGAGTTTTGTTTTTTAATCCGATATAAAATTCAGAGAAAATGCGAATTTTTTTAGTCTTTTGATTAAAGTAACCGGATGGTTTTATGCATTCGATTAATTTTAAATCCAAGGACTTGAGAATTTTTTCAGGTGCGAGGATTTTTTCTCTTTCAAGCCCCAATATTGCCTTTTCCACATTCGGCCATGAGGTATTCTGGGTAAGGATTGCTCCAAGGCAGATTTCGAATTTTTCCTTTTTTGTTTTTGGATGATGGTAGTCACCGGGATGATATCCCCTCAGACTTCCTGTTTTTGTTGGATTTTTTCCATTAATTCCGGTTAGAGGCCACCAACCCTGTCTATTGTGGAGCTTTAGAAGTTCCTCGTAAATTGTTAATATCGCTCTCATTTTCATATATTACAGTATAAATTTGGAAGATGAAGCTTGATTTTTTTGCTGTGATGCAGTATATCATTCTTTTGGCAATGTGGAGACCCTCGATGTTGAAAATATTGGTCTTATTGTATATTTCCGTAATGTTAGTGCCATTTCAGGCATATTCCGCCACGTCCGTTTCAGAAATTCTCGATAAAATTTCATCCTATGACGACACCTCCACGAGAATTGAAAAGGCCAGTGAACTTCTAATAGGGGGCCAATATGCCTCAGGTCCGTTGGGAGAAGGTGCGGACGGGGAATATGACCAGTTCCCACTTTATCGTCTCGATGTTTTTGACTGTACAACATTTGTTGAAACAGTCATGGCGTTTGCCATATCAAAAACAAATCTTGAATTTCATGATAATCTTCTTCGTATTCGATATCGCGACGGCGTGATTTCCTTTGCCAGTCGAAATCATTTTCCAAGTCTCGACTGGATTCCGAACAATGAGTGGCTTCTTTTTGATTTAACGGAAAAGGTGGCCGGGTTGGGTACGCGGCTTGGAAGCGGAGTTATCAATAAATCCGGATGGTATAAAAAACTTTCCAGGGGAAGAATACGTCTTAAGCGATATTCCGACGAAACAGACGGTGAATATAAAAACCGTGTGAGTGATGCCTTGGAGAAGGTTAGAATGCTTGGAGAGGGTTTTGAACCTGAATTGGCATTAATACCATATGTTTCATGGGATGCTTTGTATTCCAGTACGACATTATCCAAAATTCCGCATGGGGCAGTGATAAGTGTTGTAAGGCCAGGTTGGAATTTATTTAAATTTTTGAAAATTGATATTGGGACAAATATCAATATTTCTCATCAGGGCATTGCCATATGGAAGGACGGGGTTTTGTATTTTCGTCATTCAAGTTCAAAAAGTAAAAAGGTTGTAGACAGTGATTTTTTGGAGTACATGAGAATCTACATTAATTCTCCAACAGCAACCGGGCTTAATATTCTCAAAGTTCATTAGGAAAAGGAGTTCAAGTTGAAAGTTCAAGGCCATCACTATCGTACCATCTGGATCAAGGAAAATGATCCATCCGTTGTTTGTGTTATTGACCAGAGAAATCTTCCACATGAATTTATTGTTGTGGACTTGAAAACCTCAGACGAACTGGCCCGTTCCATCAGTGAGATGTGGATCAGGGGAGCAGGACTTATTGGAGTGGCCGCTGGATATGGGATGTATCTTGGTGCCATTGAGGCTTCAAGAACCGTGGATTTTGAAAAATACATCAGTGGTGTTGCAGAAAAATTGAAGCGAACACGTCCAACGGCCGTCAATCTGGCCTGGGCCGTGGATAGGCAACTTGAACTTTTGGAACATAACAGGGATATGAACGTTGATGGGAAAATAAAACTTCTTCTTGAAGGTGCCGGGGAACTGGCCGATGGTGATGTTGAGTTTTCACGTGCCATAGGTGAGCACGGGGTGAAGATTATTGAAAATATCTCCAGAAAGAAAAAAGGGGAGACTGTCAATATACTTACTCATTGCAATGCCGGATGGCTTGCCTTTATTGATTATGGAACGGCCACAGCACCGATTTACGAGGCGCACAGACGAGGTATCAAGGTTCATGTGTGGGTTGATGAAACAAGGCCGAGAAATCAAGGGGCCCGTCTTACGGCCTGGGAATTGAATGAACAAGGTGTCGCTCATACTGTGATTTCCGATAATGTCGGAGGACATCTTATGCAGCATGGTCTTGTGGATATGTGTATTGTCGGAAGTGACCGCACCACAAGATGCGGGGATGTGGCCAATAAGATAGGAACATATCTCAAGGCGCTCGCTGCCAATGATAACAATGTTCCTTTTTACGTAGCTCTTCCTTCATCCACTTTTGATATGACTATTCGGGACGGAGTCAAGGAGATTCCAATCGAACAACGTGGTGCCGAAGAGGTTAAATTTATTCAGGGAAAATCTTCCGGTTTCATACGGAAGGTTCTTTTGACACCCGAAAATTCCCCGGCGGCCAATTATGGTTTTGATGTGACTCCCGCAAAGTATGTTACCGGACTCATTACTGAAAGAGGCGTTTGCCAGGCCAATGAAGACAGCATAACAGATATGTTTGGTGATCTTTTGTAAAAAAGTGGACCAATATAACTCATCTTACAAATACTCTTCATATTTCAGAAGATTATCTATTTGAAAAATATTGACTTGCTTGTTAATTATGTTAATGTCGTCGTTAATATAATTAACAATTGAATTAAATATGTGAATATTGAGAGGGTGGTGGTTCTTTGAAACAGTTAACAAAATGTCCATATTGCGAGGGAAATTTTGAAGTTCAAAAGGTTAAATGTCTTTCTTGTGAAACAGAAATTTCTGGATCATTTAACACGAATCGCTTTCATGTGTTTTCCAGTGAGCAACTCTACTTTATTGAGGTTTTTCTTAATATGGAGGGCAATATAAAACTGGTGGAAAAAGAGCTGGGGATTTCCTATCCAACAGTAAAAAATCGATTACATAAAATTATTGAAATGCTTGGCTATAAAAAGGAGAAATCCCCTGTAAAAAACAAAAAGACAGAGCTTCTTAAAAAACTGTCCGATGGAGAGTTAAGTTTTGATAAAGTTATGAAAGAATTAAAGGATGTGTAGATGATCTTGTTAAAAATAATTTCTTTTTTTCCATTTGTATTATTATTATTTCTTTTTCTATTGGGGATAACCTTCTCCATTAGGAAACTTGCTTATTATGCAGTGATGTCTATTCTAGGTGCTGTTGTTATATTGCTTTATAGTTTTATTTTTGCTTTTTATGTGAATTTTTTTGCATTGATTTTAATTGGTTTGTGGATTTTTTTGCTTTATCTACAGCATAATCCGCAAGAATTTCGCAGTGGTGGCAATTTTCGATGTTTGATCGGAAAGTTAAATGCCAAGAAGGAAAATTTTAATGCTGGTCTGATTATTCCACTTTTTTTTCTAAATGTTGTAAATCTTTTTCCAGATTCATTATTGAGAAAAATTAACAGGGAAAAAGGTGAGAACTGCAAAAAGATGATAAATATGCTTCTAAGAAATGGAGAGGGCCTTTTAATTGAAGTGCAGTCAAAAGAGGCGGATATCTATTTTCATATAATTTAATTTTTTAAATGACCGTTATAAAGGAGAATATTATGAACGAAGAAAGAAAGATGATTTTAAAAATGCTTGAAGATGGAAAAATTAATGCTGGAGAGGCGGACAAGTTGTTGTGGCAATTGAACAATAACGAAGAAACAGACAAGCTTGATGCAATTAACAAGGATCCAAATAAAAAATTTCTTAGAATCAATATTACTGATGATGAAGGTACAAAGGTCAAGGTTAATCTGCCGATAGCCCTGGCCGAAATTGGACTTAAAATGGCCCCCAAGGAGAAGTTGGAGATTATTGATAAAAAAGGAATACATATTGAGGATATCGTAAAGTTGATTGAAGAGGGTGCGGAAGGGGAACTCGTTAATATTGAATCACAGGAAAATGGCAAAAATACTTCGGTGAAGATTTTTATTGCATAAAGAGTTTGGATTCTTTGAACGGAATGTTATCGGTATCGTCATGGACTTGATAATAGTTCAAAACGAAAAGCAAAAGAAGAATCAACGCTGCATACATGCCCCACTTTATTCTTTTTGGAGTCAGCAATTTATTTCCAAAGATGGATGACAGCGGCGTTTTGAATGAAATATTGAAGTAAATCTGACATTTTGAGCAACGGACATTTAGTATTTTTCCAGGACGAACAGGAAGTCTTAGCTTCTGGCCGCATGACGGGCAGCTTACGATTTTTTTTCCGATGTTTTTCAAGTGTTTTCTTAGCATTTCATCTCCGGAGAGTGACTCATATTCGCCGTAAACTTGCAAAATGGCAATTACCCTCTATAATTATTTTAATTATGATTCATTATGTTGTGGCCAAAAATCCGGATGACAGAGTGATTGATCTCGCATCACAAAAGCTCGCCGGTGGCGGGATTATAGTTTTTCCAACCGATACCAGTTGGGTTTTTGCAGCAAGTCTTATGTCAAAAAAAGGGGTTGATGCTCTTTACAGGATTAAAGGTGTTGATCGCAAAAGACATCTTTCTGTTTTATGTAATAATATCTCCCAGGCAAGCCGGTATGGGGTTGTTTCCAATTTTACCTACAAGATTATTCATAAGATTGTTCCCGGGCCATATACATTTATCCTGAATCCAACAAGGGATATTCCACGCTCAATCAGGGATTACAGAAAACAAAAACAGATAGGGATAAGGATTCCAGAATCTGTTTTGTGTGAGAGGCTTATCAGCCACTTCCATTATCCGATAATAACCGGTTCAATCGACAAGAATTCAATACTTGATGACTTGAATTCCGATGTGAGAACGGATGAGATTTACAGCTATCAAATAGAGGAAATTTTTGGCCATCAGGTTGAAATGATCATTGATCCGGGAGAATTTGAGCTGGCCATCGGTGGGAGTTCGGTTGTGGATTTTTCTTCTGACGATGAGATCCCAATTGTCATACGCGAAGGCGCAGGAGATGTTTCTTTTGTAATTTGACCGGTTGTCCGATTTTGTATTTTATTCCATTTCAATGTACAATCGTCCCATGGGAGAAGACATTTCAAGAAAGATTTTATATTTGGGAACGGATTTAAACTATTGGAGAGAGCTTCAAGGAAAATTTCGTGATCTCTATTCCGATTACAGTTTTCAATTTTCTGAATACTTTGAGAAAAATCCAAAGCTGATTAAAAATCTTATTTGTTCAATTGTAAATGACAAGGTGGATGTCATCTTTATCGATTTTTCAGTTCATGCGGAGGAGATGCTTCGTCTGATGCTGCATCTTCAAAATGAAATTTCCACGGAAAAAGTGGCAATCATCAGTCTGTTGGATCAGCTTCATTCAAAGGAACTTCTGAGAAAATCACTTGCCCTGGGTATAAGGATTAATATCTTCAAGGGAATTGAACTTTCAAGTGCTGTTCATCATGCGTTTGCCATGGCCTTTCCGGCGGAGGCCAGATCGTTGGATTTTGCCGTTGCCAAGGTTCAGTTTGATGCAATCGCCATGTCCTTGTTCAATGTGGGATATGTGACTGAAAATTATATTCACATTGAAACCAATTTCATTTTTGAAGAAGGGAAAATAATAGAACTTAATACATCAATTTTTGAAAAAGTCAGCCTGACCGGTTTCTTTAAAGTCATAAAAAGGGGCACCTCCAATCTCTATTCCCAGTTTAGTATATGGTATGATTTGGAATACGTTCATTACGATGAAAATAAAAGAAAATTTCTTGAGGATAATGTTGAGGATGCTGTCAAAATGATGGCCGAAAAAAATGACAAGCATATGCAGTATGATGTTGATGAGGCAAAAAAGAAGCTTGAGGATTTTGTTGAAGAAGAAAAAAACCGACAAGTGCAAAGGATCAGAGGTATAAAAAAATGGATTGGAAAAAATCTTGTAAAATCCCGTCCAAAACGTACAAGACTTCTTGTTATCGATAGAAAACTGTCTTTTGTGAGTGAATCCAGGGAGGATTTGGAAAGTTATGCGTTTTCAATCCGGTGCTTTACCGGAGTTGATAATGATTCCAGAATTATCGAGCAGACTTTTCCGGGAATTATCGTATGGTCCATGGAATATCCTGACGTGACCGATGATTCAGAAAAAGAAGAAAAAAAAGAAGAAAAGGAAAAAGAAAAGGAAAAGGAAGAAGAAGAAAAGAAAATTGTTTCCGGTGAGTATAATGATATCCAGGCATTGGAAAATGTTATCCAAAAAATAAAAACATACGATGATTACCATCCGTTTATACTTGTATTCAATTGTATGGAGAATGAGGATGAGCTGAAAAAGGAACTTTCCTATGATTGGTTGTTGGCCTCAAGTGAAGGTGCCGATCTTGAGATAATCAAATCACTGGCCGATTCATATGAGAAAAAACATGCAAGAGAAATGACCCACAAATCTGGAGATAATTCCGGCAATGATGAAAAGCGGTATTATTTGAGTAAATATGACTCAAAAAGTATTGCCGAATTTAAAATACCTGTAAATGTCGAATCACTTTCGGAGACTGATATTACTTTTGAATCCACAGAAATGATTCCAATGTTCACCACGTTTTATATCAAGGTTCCAGTAAAGATGACTTTGACGGTTGTTCCAGATAAAAAGGAAGGTGGTGATACTGGTGGGGAGCAAAAATTTCATGCACTTGTTCATGGCCTTGATGAGATTGGAAATATACATCTTAGAAAATATATCCATAAACTTTTTTTCTCAGACCTGAATCTCAAGAGGAGTGATGAGAAGGAGAAATTTGAGGAACTCAACAGGGAAATTGCCGAAAAGATAAGAAAGGAAAAAGGGACGAAATAATGAAAGGAATCATGTCAATATTTGTGACGGCAGCATTGGTCGTTTTGTTTTTTCATGTTGAAAATATTCATGCCTCAGCGGAAATAAAGGAACTTATCCAGGTAAGAGATAATGTTTTTTGGTACGAAAAGGAAATTGGAAAAATAAAAAGAAAATTAAAAAGAAATCTTTCGGAAATGATGCGTACCAGGACCGAGGTACGTCTTGCCGATCTTATCGGTAAAAGACAGAAGGTCAGGCATCAGTTTATTGAAATTGTTTCCGGGGTCGATATACCTGCTGAATATGATTTAAAGGAGAAGGTAAAAAGGGATATTTTCGTGGAGGTTCAGGAACTTCTAATGCCGGTTTTGGACGGAGTAAGAAGGGCAAGTGAGAGACCGAGAAAGATTGGAAAGCTGAAAAGCGAGATAGAAAGCATCAGTGTGAATCTTGGTTCAAGAATGAGTGCTGCGGAAAAAATAAAAAATCTGGTTTCAGAGGAAAAATATTTTCCAGTGAAAAAGGAGCTGAAGCGCTCCTTGAGTCTTCTTGATGAGAAAATAAGGGAGATGAAAGTCGAACTGGATTCCAGGGAAAGGGCCTTGAAAAAGGAACTTGGAGAGAAGGTTTCAGTAATTGATATGGTTAAAAATCTGTTTAGCTCATTTTTCAGGACAAAGGGAAAAAATCTTCTGTTTGCGCTGACGAGCCTGATTTCCATTTTTTGGGTTTTGATTTTTCTTAGAAAAAAGATTTTCAATCTTTCAGTTTTTAAAGGACCTCTTAATACTGCCTTGAAACCGTTAAAGGCAGTATACAGTACAATTGCATTGATTTTTGCCGTTTCCGGTGCAGTTTTATGTCTGTATCTTATGAATGACTGGGTGTTGGTGACGATTATTATTGTCATTTTTGTCGGATTACTCTGGTCTTTGAAGCAGTTCATACCGCAATTTGTCGGTGAGGCCAGGCTTATCTTGAATCTTGGTTCCGTTCGTGAAGGTGAAAGAATTGTTCTTAACGGTCTTCCATGGAAAGTGATAAGACTTGGCTTTTATTCCAAATTGGTAAATGAGAGACTTTCCGGCGGAGCAATCAGGATGCCGGCCGGTGAACTGATGAAGTGCCAATCGAGAAAATTTTCGAAAAATGAGGAATGGTTTCCGACTGAAACAGGTGACTGGGTGCTGTTGGATGGTGGAATTTACGGAAAAGTGGAAAGGCAGGGGCCGGAATTTGTTGTGATAAGGCTGAAAGGTAAAAGCAAAAAGTATATCAAGACATCGGAATTTTTGAACATGAATCCTCAAAATCTTTCCGGCGGATTCAGAATTTGTCAGGTTTTTGGATTGGATTACGGTATTCAGAAAGATATCTTAAAAGCGACGATTCCGGTCTTTCAAAGTAAATTTCGGGAAAAATTTCTTTCCGACGGGAAATTTTCAGGAAAGATATCCGATGTTGTTTGTGAATTTGACAGTGCCGGCGCACATTCTCTCAATCTCTGGGTGAAAGTTGATTGTGATGCTTTACTGGCAGGAAACTACCAGAAAATCAAACGTTGTATGTCGGAGTGTTTTGTGGAAATCTGTAATGAGGAAAATCTTTCAATTCCGTTTGAACAGTTGACGATTCATAAGGCGAATTAAGATCTGTTCTGATATTCCGGTCATGGCGACTGCGGAGGTTTTTATGAATTTGATTGAACGTTTTATGAAGCTGTGTGGAAAAGATGAACATTCCAATATACCAAAGATTGTCGTGAACGATCCTTATCTGGAAGGATTCAGTGGTGTTATCAAGGACAGAATTAAAAGGATCAATGATCTTGAAATGGAACTGACCAGGGATTTTGCCGATCTTTCCGACTTTGCCAACGGCCATAAGTATTTTGGACTTCGCAGGGAAAAGGATTGCTGGATTTTTCGTGAATGGGCGCCAAATGCGACATCTGTTTTTCTGATTGGTGATTTTTCAGATTGGAAGGAAAGTGAGACCTTTAAACTAAAAAAAATTGATGAAAATGGTATATGGGAGATAAGACTTTCGCTGGATGCTCTCAATCATAAAGAGCTTTATAAGCTTATAATTCATTGGCAGGGAGGTCATGGAGAAAGAATTCCCTCTTATGCCAATTATGTGGTTCAGGATAAAAAGACGCATATTTTCAGTGCCTGCGTCTGGGGGCCGGATGAAAAATATGTTTTCAAAAATACCGCCCCCAAACATTCAAAAGCACCGATTATTTATGAAGCTCATATTGGAATGGGGCAGGAAGATGAAAAGGTAGGTACCTACGATGAATTTCGTGAAAATGTTCTTCCACGGATAAAGAAGGCCGGATACAACACCATTCAGATAATGGCCATCCAGGAGCACCCATATTACGGCTCTTTTGGCTATCAGGTTTCCAGCTTTTTTGCTCCTTCATCTCGTTCAGGAACCCCGTGTGAGCTTAGGCGTCTGATTGATGAGATCCATGGAATGGGACTAAAAGTAGTTATGGATATTGTTCATTCACACGCTGTGAAAAACCTGGTTGAAGGCCTCTCCCTTTTTGATGGAACCAGCTATCAGTATTTTCACGAAGGTGGGCGCGGAAATCATGATGCGTGGGATACCAAGTGCTTCAATTACGGAAAATCACAGGTTGTTCATTTTCTGTTATCCAACGTCAAATATTGGATGGAGGAATTTCAATTTGACGGGTTTCGTTTTGATGGAGTGACCAGCATGCTTTACCATCATCGCGGTCTTGGAAAGGCGTTTACCTGTTATGATGATTATTTTAATAACGAAGTGGATGAAGAGGCGCTCTTTTATCTGGCACTTGCCAATAAACTTATTCACAAGATTGACAAAAATGCCATAAGCATTGCCGAAGATGTTTCCGGTATGCCGGGATTGGCGTCCCCCTTTGAGGACGGCGGTATCGGTTTTGATTACCGTCTATCAATGGGGTTGCCTGATTTTTGGATCAAGACTTTGAAGGAAGTAAGAGATGAAGATTGGAATGTGGATCATATCTGGCGGGAGCTTACAAATCGCAGAAGGGATGAAAATGTCATTGTCTACTCTGAATCACACGATCAGGCCCTGGTTGGTGACAAGACATTGATCTTTCATTTGGTTGATTCCGATATGTACTGGAATTTTGCCAAGGACAAAAGAAACCTCGTTGTTGATCGTGGTATTGCCCTTCATAAGATGATCAGATTTATAACAATTACCTGCGGAAGGGGTGGGTATTTGAATTTCATGGGTAATGAATTCGGTCATCCAGAGTGGATTGATTTTCCAAGGAAGGGGAATGACTGGTCTTTTCACTATGCCAGACGTCAATGGTCTCTTTTGGATGATCATAATCTCTGTTATGAATATCTGGCCGATTTCGACAGGGAGATGATTAATTTTGTTAGTGATAATGATATTCTTGATAAGGATGACCCGAAACTTGTATGGAGCCATTTCAATGATCGTGTTCTGGGCCATGAAAGAAACGGACTGATTTTTATGTTTAATTTTCATCCGGATAAGTCATATGCGGATTATATGATTAATGTCGATGAGAGCGGGGAATATAAAATTGTCTTCCATTCTGATGAGAAACGTTTTGGTGGTTTTGACCGGCTTAAGGTTGGACAGCACTACCAATCATTTACTGTTGAAGAAGGCGGTCGTTCAAAATCCAAGCTGTCGTTGTATCTTCCTGCGAGATCGGCAATGGTTTTAAAAAAAATCTGAAAGAGGGGGATGCCGGAATCTCCTATAGTCCGAGAATTTGTCTTGCCTCATCAGAAGATGCCACAGGTCTTTTGAATTCGCCTGCAATTCGTGCGATTCTTTCAACAAGCTGTGCATTTGATTTTGCCGTTTCGCCCTTGTGATAATAGATATTGTCTTCAAATCCAACACGGACGTTTCCACCCATGGCGATGGCAACTGTTGTCAGTGGTAATTGATGTCGTCCTACGCCGGCCACTGTCCATGTTTGGTTTTCCGGCAGGCGATCCACCAAATGTACAAGATTTCTGACGTCGCCGCCTGCTCCTCCTGGCACACCGAGAACAAAGTCCATGTGGAATTTGTCCGGTATGAGTACTTTGCCCAGAAATCGAAAGGCCGTATCAAGCATTCCGTAATCAAAGATTTCAAGCTCGGGCATGACGTTGTTTTTTTGGATTTCATTTGAGATTTTTTTGATGATGTCTTCAGTGTTTTCAAAAACCTCCGTCCCGAAGTTCATGGTTCCCATTGAGAGTGTTGCCATGTCAGGTTTCAAAGACAGCGGGGCACAACGTTCATCGACAGGAGTACCGACCGCACCACCTGTTGAATACTGAATGATTGGGTTGCAGAGTTTTTTGATTTTTTTCGTAACAGTTTCAAAAATATCCTTTCTCTGGGATGGTTTTCCATTCTCGTCCCGTACATGAAGATGGATGATGCTGGCACCGGCCTTTACGGCCTCATGGGCGGAGCTGGCAAGTTCATCAGGAGTTACAGGAAGATGTTCAAAATCCTCCTTCATTATTTCCGCTCCGACAATCGCGCAGGTTATGATCAGTGGTTTGTGTGCCATAGTGACTCCAGATTAGAGGTGTTTTTTGGAAAGTTCTTCAAGTGTTTCAGCAACCATGTCAGCTACATAATCAAGATCCTTGTCTGTATGCCTGTATGCGATGTAACCGTGATGATAGGGTTGTAGAAAAATCTTGCGCCGGATGATTTCTGTATAAAATTCAGTTCGGAGCTTCTTGTATAGTTTTTTTTCATCCTTGTTGAACGTGATAAACGGCATCCACGGTCCACCGGAAAAACTGCAGTCAACAGGGGAATCATCGATTACTTTTTTGATTTTTTCAGCAAAGCGGTTTCCCTTGTCACGAACGACGTCCAGAATCTTGTCGCGTTCCATGACTTCAATCACCTTCAAGGCCGCCACTTGTGCCATTGAATTTGCAAAAAATGTTGAACTGATGAAGGCCTTGTCAACGTAGACATCCATAAATTCCTTTTTTCCGACAACTGCTCCGATTGGATAACCGTTTCCAAGGGCCTTGCCCAAAACTGAAACATCCGGAGTTACTCCGAATTCCTTTTGCGCCCCACCCAGGTTGACTCTGAAACAGCTTCTGATTTCGTCAAAAATCAGAACAAATCCATAATGATCGGCCATTTTTCTAAGCTCTTCCAGAAAACCATTTTTTGGCATTTGTACTTCATTGGCAAGTGGGTGTCCGATTGGGGTGACAATAATTCCGGCCAGATCATCCTTGTGTTCTTCAATCAGTTTTTGGGCACTCGAAATGTTGTTATACTGGAATTCATAAATATCCTCATAAAGTTTTTCAGGAATTCCGCCTTTGACTTCCACGCACCAGTCATGCCATCCGTGATAGCCACAACGAAGAATTTTTTTCTTTCCGGTGTAGGAACGTGCGATTCTGACTGCGGCCGTGGTTCCGTCCGACCCTGTTTTTACGAAGACTGATTTTTCGCAGGACGGGATGATATCGCGGAGCTTTTTTGCCAGATCATTTTGAATTTTCTGGGTCAGTGACATGCAAAAACCCTTGTTTCTGATTTGATCTATTACTGCATTGTCTATCTCCTCCTCCCTGTGGCCGATTATAATCGGGCCATAGGCACAGAGCATATCGATATAATCGTTGCCGTCCACATCTGTGACCATTCCTCCCTTGGCATGATCAAAGAAAATGGGATATTCACCCGGGACAAAGTTATAAGGCCTCCTAATGCCAAGGATTGCGCCTGGAATAAGTTCGAGTGCTTCCTCATAGAGCTTGTTTGTTTTTTCAAGGTTCAGTTTTTCAGACATATTCAGACTCCTTGTCTTTCAAGAATACTTGTTACAATAAATGATGCCACCTGGGATGGAGTGGTTCCGGGGCCGAATCCTGCATCATAACCAAGCTCAATTGCCAGATCATTTGTGATGCGCGGCCCTCCGGCGATCAGCACGAATTTACTTCGCATATTTTCAGCTTCCAGAAGTTCTGTGAACTCGGTGAAGTTTCTTATGTGTACGTCTTTTTGTGTCACCGTTTGTGAAACCAAAATTGCGTCTGCGTTTAACTCCATTGCCTTCTTTAACAATCTTTCCGCTGAAACCTGGCTTCCCATGTTGAAGGCATCGATTTCGGGATAGCGTTCAAGACCGTAATCCATGTTATGGCCTTTCATATTCATGATGGCGTCAATTCCAACAGTGTGGGCATCGCTTCCAATGCTTGCGCCAATCACAACAATCTTGCGGTTTAGATCACTCTTGATGAGCTTGTTGATTTCGTAAAAATCCATGATCTCGACCTTGACCTCCGTTGCTTCGACTTCGTTATAGTCAATGAAGGGAGCTGCCTTTGCAAAAGCGACGAAATAGGTGAAATTTTCTCCTATTTTTTTTGAGGAGCAAATTGAGACATCTTCAAGGTTTAACTGATTGAGATATATCTCAGCAGCTTTTTTTGCACGTGCCCCGTTTTCCACAGGCAACGTAAAGGCGATCTGGATGATTCCATCATTTACGGTATCTCCGTATGGTTTAATCAGCATTTTTTCAGTCATTTTCGACTCCTTCTTTTTCAAGTCGTTCCATGATG
>JAGLPP010000073.1 GCA_023137315.1 Bacteriovoracaceae bacterium | reverse complement strand
TATATTTTGTGAAGCGCAGTCTCCCTTTGTTTTTAGATCAGCAAAGTTTGATTTTTTCTTTATGTTAAAATCTTTTCGTTTTCTCAATTTTAGGATTTTGTTTCCAGCTTCAAATAATATATCGGGAACAACTTTGGAGGGTGTTTTTGAGAAAATCTTGCTGTCTTTCAATTTTGAACAATTAATATTAGCAAAGCTTTTATTTGAATTCAGTATCATGAAAATACTAAAAATTAACAATCCTGTGTTACATGCTTTTAATATTGTTATTTCATGTTTTTTGAATACCGACATACAACAATTCCTTGTTTCAGATATTTTTTCTTCATAATTTCCCCCTATGTTCATGATAAATGCCAAGTGAATTCGTAAGACAAGATGAAAAATCGTGAAATTTGAAAAGCTCGAAAAAGACCCTAAAGTATGTTGTTATCCAACACAACCTTTCCAGACCCCTTGACGGTTTTTCCAAGAATCCAGAATTTTTCCCCGATATCTGAAAGAATATTATAAACTTCTTCTGGTGACGGGGTTATTAAAACAAGTCCAACGCCCATATTGAAGGTACGATAAAGTTCTTCCTGTGAAATTTTTGATCTGTCTCTCAGTGTCCGAAAAATACCCGGGATTTCATTCAATTCCGGAACTCTATCAATAACGTAATCAACCTTGTTTGAAAGACGCGCAATATTTGTGAATCCTCCCCCTGTAATATGCGCTACTCCAAAGATTTCATCAGGACAGACCTGTTGTAATTTCGTCAACGTATCCGCATAAATTCTCGTAGGAGTCAGGGCCTCCATCATGAGATTTTTTTCATGTGGTTCAAGCAGTTGTCGAATGAGAGAGAAACCGTTTGAATGGAAGCCTGACGATGAAATTCCTATAATCGTATTGTCTGGAGCTATTTTAGATCCATCAATAAGTTTTTTTGCCTCAACCTCTCCAATGGCAAAACCGGCAAGATCATAGTCACCCTCTTTGTACATACCGGGCATTTCCGCTGTTTCTCCACCTACAAGTGCCATTTTTGATTGTCTGCAACCTTCGATAATACCGTCAATAACTGATTCCGAAATATCAAGATCAAGTTTTCCACAGGCAAAATAATCCATAAAAAAAAGCGGTGTGGCACCGGTACAAAGAATATCATTTACACACATTGCCACAAGATCAATTCCAATTGAGTTATGAACTCCGAGTTTTTGTGCCAGTTCCAGTTTTGTGCCTACACCATCAGTTCCGGCCGCAATAAGTTTTTCATCCGTTATTTTATAAAGACTGGCAAATCCACCAACCCCGTCATACACCCTTTCTCCATAGGTGGAACGAACCTTCTTTTTTATTCTGGATACAAGCTCTTCGCCTTTTTGAACATCTACACCGGAATCCTTGTATGTAAGAGTTGACATCAATTAGCTCCTTGTAATTTTAGTGTTTAAAATGTCTTCGTCCTGTAAAAACCATGCTGATCTTTTTTTCATCACAGGTTTTAATAACTTCTTCATCCTTTATACTTCCACCAGGTTCAACAATATAACGAATACCGGCCTTGTATGCCTCTTCAATATTGTCGGAAAATGGAAAAAACGCATCAGAGGCCAGCACCATATTGGAAAGATCACTATGTCCGTTTTCACGTGCCTTTTCAATGCATTGCTTGAGACTCACCACCCTGTTTGGATTTCCCATTCCTCCACCTGCCATGAAAAATCCCTCATTATTTTTTCCGGCGAGACCTATGGCATTGCTCCGCAAATGCTTTGTAACAAAAACAGAAAAGAGTGCCAGCTTTTTTTGCTCATCCGGAAATGGACTGCTGGTCATGCACTGAAATTCCTCTCCAAATGTTCTATCCTCGCTTTGAACAACCCAGCCACCTGAAACTGAGCGTACAAGTTTTTCATTTGTATTTGTGTGACGTGGATCAAATGGAATAAGTCTTAAATTTTTCTTTTTGGAAAAAATGTCCAGTGCCTCAGGTGAAAATCCCGGCGCAATAATTACCTCAACAAATTTATCCTTGAGCCATATTGCACATTCTTTGGTAACGGAATCAGAAAAGCAGATAATGCTGCCAAAGCTGCTAATTGGATCCCCCTCCCAGGCATTTTTCAACGCCTGCTCCGGGGCCTTTGACAGTGCCGCCCCACAAGGATTGAGATGTTTTATAATGGCGACTACACTTGAATAATCTTCATCAATTAATTGAACAAGATCATGCACGCATCTTATCGCCGCATCGGAATCAAGTAAATTATTGTGAGACAGCGGTTTTCCCTGAATCAGTCTACACGAAGCCAGTCCTGGAGAAAGAGGATTGATGTACAGTAGTGATTCCTGATGCGGGTTTTCCCCGTACCGAAGCTCTCTTGTATGATCTGGACTCAAATGAATGCTCTCACCTGATTTTTCCCATTTTTTCTCCAGGGTGGAGCAGATTACAGAATCATATGTTGCGCTCATGCGATATGCTGCAAGAGCAAGATTCTTTCTTGTATCAAGACCAACTTGTCCGTTATTTGCCTCAAGTTCCACGATAAAATCCCCATACTGTTTTGGATTTGTCACGATGGCCACTGATTCATGATTTTTGGCCGCAGCTCGAATCATTGTCGGACCTCCGATGTCGATGTTTTCAATAAGCTCATCCTCAGAGGCGTTCTCTCCTTTTAATTTTACAACCTCCTCGAATGGGTACAAATTGCACACGACAAGATCAATGGGTACTATCCCGAGAGACCCGGCCTCTTTCAAATCCTGCTCATTATCCCGTCTAAAGAGAATAGAACTCAAAATTGGAAAACTGATTGTTTTCATCCGTCCGCCAAAGGCCTCGGGATTTCCTGTAACACTTTCAATTGAAGTATATGGGATATTCCATTCACTGATCTTTTTTCCGGTTCCACCTGTAGAGATGATTTCAACATTATGTTTTTGAAGACATTTTACGAGTCTCTCCAATTCATTCTTGTTACTTACGCTGACAAGTGCCCTTTTGATTTTTAATTTTTCGTTCATATCCCCTCCAGATTCCACAACTCACGAATTTTTTATATAACTTACGATACTGCCGAAAATATATCTTCCAGCAGTGGATATTGTGCCTGATTGACTATGTATCGGAGCAACTTCCTTGAACATGGACGCTTCAGGATGTGGCATCAGTCCAAAAATCATTCCGGATTCATCACACAGACCTGCGATATTTTTGTAAGAGCCATTTATGTCCTCGTCGTAATAAAGGGCAATCTGGCCGTTTTTGGAAAGTTTATTGAAGATGGATTCCTCTTCACCGCTGGTAAAAACCAATCTTCCCTCTCCATGTCTTACCGGTAATGAAAATGTATCCGGTATATCCATAAGCCATTTACAAACTGTGTTTGTTTCTTTTTCAAGAGAGACCCAGCGATTGATAAAATGTCCGGATTCATTTGTTGTAAGAGAGGCCTGGCGTTTTTCACCAACAGAAGGTAAAAGCCCCAGTTTGGTGAGAACCTGGAATCCATTACAAATTCCTATAATTGCACCACCATTTGCCACCATTTCACTCATGGCATCGTGAAGCTTGTATTTTATTTTCATGGCCAGAACCTGGCCTGAGCCCAGTTCATCCCCAAAAGAAAATCCACCGGGAATCGCCATTCCCTGATAATTTTTCAAAATATGTGGACGTTCCAGAAGTTCATTAATATGGATGATATCAGCATTTGCACCAACTTCCCTGAAAGCAAGTGCCGTCTCATTTTCACAGTTAATACCATCACCCGAAAGGATGATAAAGCCTGGTGTTGTCATTTGGAACTCCATTTTCCGTAGGATTGTAAAAGATCCTCAATATTGAATGTTATTTCCTTTTTATCCTCAATTGTCAGTTTGATTTTCTTGTCGGAAGAGACTTGTCCAATATGTGTAAAAGGAAGATTCTTAAAGCATTTTTCAAAATCATCAGTATGATCAGGTTTCACTGTGATAACAAAACGACCAGGGGTCTCATTAAAAAGAAGATCTACTGTGTTGCCATTTTTTATGGCCGTTAAATCAATTTCAGCTCCAAGGAGGTTTCCAAAGGACGATTCACAAATGCACGGAAGAAGTCCACCATCAGAGATATCATGACAGGAGGCAATTCTTTTGTTTCCAATCTCCTTGTGAAGCGTTTTATAAATATCGTAATTTTTTTTGGGATCAATGGTTGGAAGACATGATTCCATCTCAAAAAATTCACAGAACTCACTACCAACAAGTCCAGCACCTTGTTCACCAAGAAGATAGATGTGATCTCCTTCGTTCTTAAAAGGTGAAGTAACTGTTGCAGTCACGTCCGTTTTTGCCATGGCCGTAACAAGAAGTGTCGGAAGCACGCTGATTGTAACCTCTTCACCATTCTCCTTTTTTCCCCTGAAATCATTTTTCATACTGTCCTTGCCGCTTACAAGTGGAGCGCCATACTCAAGACAGGTATCATACAAACCCTGGCATGTTTTAACGAGTTGACCCAATTTGTAGTCACCATCGGAATTTTTTTCAGACAGAACCGGATCAGGCCAGCAGAAATTATCCAGCAGACAACAGAATTCCGGATCTCCCCCTGTTGCAATAACATTTCTTAGTGCCTCGTCAACCGCAAATTGCGCCATAAGATATGGATCATGAAGAGAAAGTCTTGGGTTCAAACCACATCCGATACTAATGGCGTTATTTCTTTCTCCACCATGAGGATAAAGCCAGATAACACCCGAGTCTGAAGGGCCTGAACCTGATTTTCCCATAAATGGCTTGATGTGTGTTGCTGCCTGAACCTCGTGGTCGTAACGCCTGACCCATGATTCCTTGGAGGCAATATTTGGTGACGAGAGAAGTTTTTTGAGCGCACTATCAAGAAAAGCGTTATTCAAATTCCCGGGAACTTTTTCCCTTTTAGGAGCAGGTGACCAATGCTTTCTTTTTTTGGGCCCATCCCAACGAGCCTTTAACTTCATTTGAGGAAGTGATTCATGCAGAAAATCAAGATTCAGATTTGCCACAATTTCATTATGATATAAAACCTTAAGTGTTCCCGAATCTGTAAATTCGCCGATGTCTGTTGCAACAACTCCGAATTTTTTTGCAGCACTCATAAAATCGCACAGCTTGTTTTCAGGAACGGCCACTGTCATCCTTTCCTGGCTTTCAGAAATCATGAGCTCATACGGACTCAGACCGGGATATTTAACGGAGGGACGGGAAAGATCAATTGTCGCTCCGTTTGTTTTTACGGCCATCTCTCCAACACTTGAACTCAGTCCTCCGGCACCATTGTCGGTTATTGAGGAGTACAACATGTTATCTCTGGCATGTGTAATAAAATCAAGAACCCTTTTTTGTGTTAAGGGATCACCAATCTGAACGGCCGTTGCTGGAGAAAATTCATTCAGCTCAAGTGAACTCATTGTTGCTCCATGAATACCATCAGCTCCAATCGCACCTCCGATCATTATAATTCTGTCTCCAACATCGGGCTCTTTTTGGGAAGTGGGGGTTCCATCATCAAGTAGTGCGGGAAGAAATCCCACAGTACCGCAGAAGACAAGTGGTTTTCCCGCAAAATCACGATCAAAATATATGGCACCATTAACGGTGGGAATTCCACTTTTGTTTCCACCATCTTCAATTCCACGATGGACCCCCTCAAAGATACGTCGTGGATGCTTTAATCCCACTGGAAGATGTTTTTTGTTTTTTGAATCAGGCCAGTCTGGACTGGAAAAACAAAAGACATCCATATTGGCGATTGGTTTTGCACCAAGACCACAACCAAGAATATCCCTGTTGACTCCAAGAATTCCAGTAATCGCTCCACCGTAGGGATCAAG
>JAGLPP010000072.1 GCA_023137315.1 Bacteriovoracaceae bacterium | reverse complement strand
GTACCCAAAGGATTCTTGACTTTAGTCAAGCACTGGGGCTAAGTAAATATGAGATAATAATTTACATAAGAACAACAAAACAAAGGAGTTTTTATGTGCGATAAATGTAAATATACTTGTCCCGCTGGAGCATACACTTATGATCCAAAAAAAGGCGATCATGAAAACAATAATTAAGCTTGGGACTGATTCTGACGATTTGCCAGAAGACTGGGAATGTCCTGTCTGCGGTTCTACTAAAGAAAGTTTTGAAAAAGAGTAAGATACAATGAAATTTGATATTGCAGAATATTTCAAGCATGTTTATTTGTTCAGTGGGCTGCCTCAAGAAAAAATAGAGCAACTTGCAAAAAATGCTTCTCTGGGAAGATACAAGAAAAATATTTCTCTTTTTGAACAGGGAAATAAAGCAAATGCTTTCTTTATAATTGTTAACGGAAAGGTTTCGATATTTAAAGTATCAGCAAATGGGCAAGAACAGATTATTCATGTTCATAGCGATGGTGAAATTCTGGCAGAAGCGGCCATGTTTGATAAAATAAAGTATCCAGCATCCTGCAAAACAATAATACCTTCACTTATTATCAAAGTACCCAAAGATGTCTTTATTAAAATGATACTGGAAAATCCAGAGTTATCTCTAAAAGTTCTAGCAGCATACTCAAAAAGATTAAGAGAATTTGTAACAATGCTCGGATATCTATCGCTAGATAAAGTAGAACATAGAATGTTAAGATACTTTAATGCTAACAAGATTTGGGAAAATGGTCGTTATATCATACCAATGAAAATGAACAAAAAAGAGTTATCTCATTTTTTAGGAACAATTCCCGAAACCCTATCTCGTAATTTAAAAAAACTAAAGGACTCAGGATTAATTGCAGAAGAAAACAAGAGTTTTATTATCAAAGATATAAAAAAAATTAACCAGTTAATTTCAGAGATTTATTGAAAATTCTCAAAAGCTTGACTATAGTCAAGTACCTCAACTCAATTTTGACCGATACTGTTCTTACTAGCTTCATTTTTTATGAGGAGTGATTATGGAAACATCAAAAGCAACAAACCTAAAAGAACTGGTCAAATACAGCGATAATTCTATTGTCTCAACTAAAATTCTAGAAAACAAAAATGGAGGTCAGACTTTATTTGCCTTTGACAAGGATCAAAAATTAAGTGAACACAGTACTCCGTTTGATGCCATTGTACAAATAATCGAAGGTGAGGGAGAAATTCTAATTGCAGGGAAAGCATATCTTGTACACGAGGGAGGGATGATAATTATGCCTGCTAATATTCCTCATGCTGTTAACGCTAATAAACCATTCAAAATGCTCTTAACCATGATTAAGGGATAATTTTATGAAGCGAAAAATTATAAAAATCAATGAATCTCTTTGCAATGGTTGCGGAAGCTGTACTGTTGGATGTTCAGAGGGAGCATTGCAGATAATTGACGGTGTTGCCAAGTTAGTTCGTGAAGATTTTTGCGATGGTTTTGGTGACTGTATTGGTACTTGTCCTACAGGTGCATTAACCATTGAAGAAAGAGAGGCCGAAGAATTTGATGTTAATGCAGTCAAAGATCATCTAAAAAAAACACAAGGGAAAGATGCGGTAGCAAAAATGGAAGAAGCACAGAAAATCCACATGGACAAAGAGCAAAAACTGCAAATTGGTGGATGTCCAGGCATGAAAAACTTCAAACTAGAAACTCCCAATGGGGATACAAACAAAAAAGCAAGTTCTGTCTTTGAAATGAATGTTAATCCCGCTGAGTTAGGTCAATGGCCTGTACAACTTCATTTGGTTAATCCTTCAGCTCCTTTTTTTAAAGATAAAGAATTAGTAATTATGAGTACCTGTTCGCCTGTAGCATGTGCAGACATCCATTGGAAATATATTAGAGGAAGGAGTGTTGTAGTTGCTTGCCCAAAACTAGACAGGACTGAAACTTATGTGGAAAAATTAACGGAAATATTTAATAGAGAAGATATTCCCAAAATTATTGTCTTAAGAATGACTGTTCCCTGCTGTGGGGGCTTAACTCACATGGCAGATTTGGCAAAAAAAGCATGTAGAAGAACAAATATCGCAATAGAAGAGCATATATTAGACCTTGAAGGAAAACTTGATTCAAAAAATATTTTATAAAAGGAGAAATATTATGAGTATGTTTTGTTACCAATGTCAAGAGACAATGAAATGTGAAGGATGTTCTTTAAAGCGAGGAGTATGTGGAAAAGAGGAATCAACTGCAAACTTGCAGGATGAATTGGTTCATTATCTGAAAGCAATTGCTTTAAAGAATCAAAAAAACGGCAAAACGAATAAAGAGGATGCTGCGTTTCTTATGGAATCACTATTTGCCACTATTACCAACGCAAATTTTGACGATGCTCGTTTCAAAGAACTGATTGGTGTAGCAAAAGAAAAGATTGCAGAAGATTATAACGAAAATGATATCGGAGTTCTTGCTACTAAAGATGAAGATGTCAGGTCCTTGAGGGAACTTGTCATTTATGGTCTTAAAGGAATTTCTGCTTACGCTCATCATGCTTACGTTTTAGGATATGAAAGCGATAATATTTACAACTTTATGATCGAATCCCTGGCATCCACCACTAAAAATCTTTCACAAGATGAGATGATTGGAATGGTGATGAAAACAGGAGAAGTTGCTGTCGAGACAATGGCATTATTGGATAAAGCTAATACTGAAACTTATGGCAATCCTGAGATTACTAAAGTAAATATTGGTGTAGGCACGAACCCAGGGATTCTGATTTCAGGGCATGATTTAAAAGATATGGAAGAACTTCTCAAACGAACGGAAGGTACTGGAATTGATGTTTATACTCATAGTGAAATGTTGCCTGCCAATTATTATCCAAAATTTAAAAAGTACAAACACTTGGTAGGGAATTATGGAAATGCCTGGTGGAAACAGAATGAAGAATTTGAATCGTTTAATGGACCAATTTTAATGACTACCAATTGTATAACTCCTGTAAAAGATTCCTACAGAGATAGGATCTTTACAACGGGAGTAGTCGGTTACAAGGGCGTGAAACACATCGCTGAAGATAATGGCAAAAAAGATTTTTCAGAAATAATTGAACTTGCCAAAAAATGTGCTCCACCCAAAGAAATTGAAAAAGGTGAAATAGTTGGTGGATTTGCTCACCATCAAGTTTTACAACTTGCGGACAAAATTGTTGAGGCCGTAAAGTCAGGAGCGATCAAGAAATTCATCGTTATGGCAGGATGTGATGGTAGACACAAAACTAGAGACTATTTTACTAAAATTGCAGGAGGTCTACCTCAAGACACCGTTATCTTAACTGCGGGCTGTGCCAAGTATCGCTACAACAAACTTGACCTGGGGAATATTGGAGGAATCCCACGAGTTTTGGATGCTGGTCAATGTAATGACTCTTATTCTCTAGCAGTCATTGCTCTAAAACTAAAAGAAGTATTTGGTTTAAATGATATCAATAAACTTCCTATTGAATATGATATCGCTTGGTATGAGCAAAAAGCTGTAACTGTGCTACTTGCCCTATTGCATCTTGGGGTAAAGGGGATCAGGTTGGGACCAACTTTGCCTGCATTTCTTTCACCTAATGTTGTAAAAATTCTAGTAGAAAATTTCAATATAAAACCAATTGGAGATGTTGATTCTGATTTGAAAGAATTAATTGCATAATTGTATAATCAAATGTTGGAATGACCAGGGGCTTGCGCGCGGTGGGGTATCCGCTTTTCAATCCAAACAACTTTGTCCTCCAAGGAGACAATCCTAAAGGCTTCCTTGTTTTTAAGTAAACTCGTATAGTGGGTCCCGGAAAAGGGGGTAGGTGCGGACGATTACTAAGTTAACGCCGAGTCCACCTTCGTAGGTGACTTTAGATGATCTCTTGTGATATTAAATTGCAATGAATCTAATTGAATCTGAATATCAGAAAATAAAAAATGCAACGCTTGAAAAGTGGAACAGCTCTTCAGTAGAAGGACGTAATGTAGGCTTTCCATATGAAGAAAAATTGTATGGTGTTACTTCAGGAATTAAATTTTCACCAAAAGGTGAATTATCTTCATTGCTATTGGATTTGAGAGAAACAAAAAAAGGAAACCAGGATTTAGACGTCACGTCAGATGAAAACCTTCATTTTACGTTTCTTGCGCTTTCTCCCTTGGTTTATCCTTGCAAGGAAGATCTTCCAGTAGAAATTTCTGAGCTTA
>JAGLPP010000071.1 GCA_023137315.1 Bacteriovoracaceae bacterium | reverse complement strand
CCTACAATTCCCCCTCCTCCGAGAAAAAATGCTCTTCCATCAACCATTTTTGTTATACGAAGTCCCTCTTTTAAAGAAAAATCCCAACCATCATCCAGAATTGATAATTTATCAACAACAATATCTTTTCCCTTTAACATTCTTTTTATCATGCTAATTTTGTTATTTTCACCAGTTCTTTTCACAACCAATCTTTCTTCTGTTGTTAAAAATTTAAAAAAATTATTTTGTATTTCCAAAGAACCAGCTCCTTTGTCAATTTTACTTTGTAATTCATCCGCTAAATTTCGAACATACTCATTTGCCGGTGATGCTGATGAAGCATACCCAAACATAATAATCTTCTTCTTACCTGCTTCTGCAAGTTTTATATTCCTAATAAAAATCTCTTCCATTAATACTTTTTCATACCCGAAATGAGTTCCTCCTGTCATGACAATTGTCTTTTCAGGATCAATACTGTCCAAGTACTCAAGTACATTTCGTCTTATAATCTTTTCTACTGTTTTAGGATCAGAATCTATTCCTGAAACTGAAAACTTAGACATCCCCGAATGAAGATGAAGCTCTCTTCCTGATTTTTTAACTGCAGTCACTAGATCCTGAGCAGAATCAACCATTTTATCGCCGTGCCCCCTAAGTTCAAAACCATCTATTAGCGTTTTTCTTTGTCTTAAGATTGCAGAGTTAACACCAAAAACAGGCTCTCTAATATTTGCAATATTCTTTTTTAAAAATTTTATATCAACAACCTCTTCTATTCGTTGATAAGTATCACTAAAAGAAAAAAGAACATATTTATTCTCTAGGTTGGAAATTTTCATAATGATCTGATCTTTATATAATTTTCCTACAAACTGATCAGGGTTTTCAATATCATAGATATAATTAATTTCTTTACGCATTCCTTCAAGATAACCTCTGAAATAAATCTTTCTTCCATGATCAATAATTGTAACAGATGATTTTCCCTCATTTGGACTATACGAAGTATCAAGAAAAAGCATAATTTCATCTTCATGCTTTAAAAGAAGTGGGAAATTTCCTACAGGCGTATGATTACGGCCATGAAGAAAGATACCTGCTTTTTTAAAGTACTCCTTAACCTTGGAACCATGCATTCTAACATTATGTCCTTCCAACGATCTGGTATTATAAATTACACTAATATCATTACCAACAACCCGCTTGGCAACAGGGTCCCACTTTGCATCTCCATACTCAATTAGATCATCTGGAATTTGACTTGGATCTTTTTTGAAATTCCTCTCCATATTATTTAAAATATCATGTCCCCATCGATTCAAATCACTGATCCATTCAAAAGGATCATCTATTCGAATTGACCGATCAGGTACCATCCCTAACGATTGTTCGTGAAAACCACCATGAACCCAGACCCCAACATTATTGATATAACCAATCTGTCCATTTTTTATATATTTATAAAGATCACCATCAGGTGGAGAAACCATTTTTAAATAATCATCTGCGGCGTCAGATAAACTTACTGATCCAATTTTCTGATGCTCAGTAAATTGGACAATTTGACTCTTTGTAAATAGATCACTTCCAGAAAGTATTTCATATTGTTTCTGTTTTTTAACTTCAATATCTTTTTCCCGAATATTAATTGCACCTATTATTATTTCAAATTGCTTTTTACTGATATCACCTCTTTCCCGGGCAAGCTCTACCTGATGAAAATCCAATCCCGTTGAAAACCCATTTTGATTCATAAAAGACCTCAAAAACTCAACTGGATTAAAATTTAAAATATCTCGCTCTTTTGCCTCCGCATATTGTTTAACTAAATTTAACTTATTAATTTCACGATTTCCCCAAAGATTAATAACACGTTTAGGATATTTCTCTTTCAATTCATTTAATAATTTCAAAATTTTTTTCGTATTTCCACCTCGATCAGGAATATCACCACCAATAACAAGTAGAGAATCAGCATCCGTAAACTCGAGCTTCCCGTTAATCATTTGTAAATTGTTGCTTTCTATTTGGCTTAATATTCCCTGAATATTTCCCTCAAGATCCGGTATTTCAATTATCTTCTGAGGAACTTCATGGTCACTAACAATATTTGAAGGAAGCCTAAAATTTATACTATCAGTAGAGCTACATGAGACTACAAAAATTAAAATAAGTAATAAGTTAAAAATATTTTTTAACATATTAATACCTTTAACTGCTTATCTAAAAAAACAAGTTCCACTGACAACTTTTCGGTCATTAAACATAAAAGCTTTAAACGTATATAAGATACCTTGTTTCCCAGAGATTATGTCTTCAGTATTTTGGTCAACTACTCTGTATGCGCGCATGCGACGATATAGACGATATAAAAGGACAAGACTCTAAAGATATTACAACTTGCTTGAAAATAATCCATTTATCCATATAATAGTACTTATACATTCTTACATTCACACAGCTAAACGCTTTTTAGATTTAATTAATAAGCATTATTTTAGTTTTTATTGGAGGCGCTTATCGTAATCGCAAGTTTTTTGTTTTTTTTATTATGTTTTATGGGTATTGGTATTCTTTCGGCCCTTAAAAGCAAAGGCAACAATCACGACTACCTGCTTGCAGGTTCAAATATTAAACCGTGGCTTGCCGCCTTATCCGCAATTGCCACTAGCTGTAGCGGATATATGTTTATCGGTATGATAGGTTACACATATCTATATGGAATAAGCTCCATGTGGATTATGTTGGGATTTATTGTTGGAGATTTTGTAAGTTCCGGTTTCGCCTTCAGGCGCATTCGTGAAGCTACCGAAGAAAGAAAAGTTATGAGTTTTGGCGGAGTTATTTCCCGCTGGCAAAAGGGTACTGATTTTACCAAACTGAGAAAACTGGTTGGTGTTATCACATTGATCTTTCTTGGGACTTATGCAGCAGCTCAATTTGCTGCTGGTTCCAAGGCCCTCCATATTTTATTTGGCTGGGACTATAAGATTGGCGCTATACTAGGTGCAATCATGGTTTTCTTGTATTGTACGGCAGGTGGAATACGTGCTTCTATCTGGACTGATGCTGCCCAATCCTTCGTTATGATTATCTCCATGACCATTTTGTGCTTTACCAGTATTTATGTTCTCGGTGGACTAGAGGCAACATGGGTACAAATGAAGATGATTGGCCCAAATTTTGTCAGCCTAATGCCTAAACATACAGCACTCGCAGGTCCTGCGGGATGGATTCTGTTTATTGCCGGTTGGTTTATTGCCGGTTTTGGTGTTATCGGCCAACCTCACATAATGGTTCGTTTTATGATGGTGGACGATCCAAAAAACATGAACAAAGTTCGTTTATATTATTATTTGTGGTACTCTGCCTTTTCCGCCATCACCATTATGGTTGGTCTTCTGACCCGGTTATTATTACCGGAAGTTGGCAGCTTTGATTCTGAACTAGCCTTACCTCTACTTGCTAATCAGTTACTTCCATCCATACTTATTGGAGTTGTTTTGGCCGGACTTTTTGCGGCCACCATGTCAACAGCCGATTCGCAAATTCTAAGCTGTTGTGCTGCAATTACTCGCGATCTTTTTCCCAATAAAAAAGAAAAAATCATCGTCACCAAGTTGACAACTTTAGGAGTTACCGCAACTGCTCTAACAATTGCCCTATTTGGTACCCAAAGTGTCTATGATCTAATCTGCATGTCCTGGTCGACCCTTGGATGTTGCTTTGGGCCCTTAATAGTTCTTTATTGTATGAAGAAAAGGGTTACTGAAAGAGTTGCAATTTTTATGGTTATTTTTGCATTTATTACTGCCTTGAGTTTTAGATACTTTGGATTGCATAACCACATCAACGAAATTGCTCCTGGTGTTGCCATGGGATTTGTCGTCTATAGCGTAGGAACCATGATGGAAAACACGACCATTCCTTTACGCAAGCTGCTGATTTGGATTACTAATAACTTTAAATAAGTGTTAATTTCACATAAGCCTTTTATAAACAAAAAGATTTAGAGACTGGCTTGCCATGCAGAAGATCATTTTTTATTTAAATAGCACCAGCCGGTATCTGGATAATTTTGTCAGTAATCATTTCTACTCGGTCCGAATTATTTATAACAACTCCATATGGAAGGTTATGAAGTTCAATAAAAGATTTCAAAAATGTTAGTTGCCTTGACGTTGTACTGGAGCCATATTTAATTTCAATAGGCAATAATCCAAATGATCCTTGCACTACTAAATCAATTTCACCACCAGCTTTGGTTCTTAAATGATATATTTGAATATTAACCGCCTTTGTGGCCCTAATTCCTCGAATAATTTCTTCTGCAACAAATGACTCAAAATATCTTCCCAGATAAGGACATCTTTCCAACTCTTCTTTACTTTGAATATTTTGCAAAAACAGTTCCAAGCCAGAATCAGAAAAATGGCCTTTTGGTAGTTTTTGTGTTGTTTTGATTTTGGGAGTTCGAAATGCTTCCAAGGATCTCCAGAAAAAAGTTCCTGATATAATATCCATATAATCTTTGACTGTTCTTTCACCAATCTCAGCTGACTTGGCAATCTCAGCCTTGTTAACGATTGTGCCACTCAAAGTACTCAACATGGATACAACTCTTCGATACTTGATAATATCCAATTTAGAATAAAATGTACGGAGGTCTCGATTGATATACTGATCGAAATAATTTTCCATCCAATTAGCATGAAATCCTTTCTTTTTCTCCAAAACAGGCTCAGGAAATCCTCCAACTAAAAAATACTTTTTAAGTAAATTGTTCTTAAAACGAACGGGAATCTTCTTTAAATAAGCGATATTCGATTTTGAAATTTTATTTTCAAATATACTAAAGAATCGCGAAAGAGCTACATTCTCAAATTCGTTTATCTTGAAAGGATCAAGCTCAACAACTGCTGCTCTTCCAGCAAGAGATTCACTTACGTTTTTCAAAAGCTCAAAACTTGCCGACCCCGTTAGGATAAATCTCCCCTTCTTCTTTCTCTCGCCATCTACAACCCCCCTTAATATTTCAAAGAGTTTGGGGGATTTCTGAGCTTCATCAATAATTACTTTTTCAGTGTTTTCTTCAAAAAAAAGAATTGGATCACTATCAATTCTTTCATAATCCCTGTAGTTCTCCAGATCATAATATTTCCAATCCTTTCCACACATTCTAGCCAGGGTGCTTTTCCCACATTGTCTGGCACCCACAATAATAACCACCGGAAACATTGTTAAAAGCTCTTTTACTTTTTTTGAAAGATTTCTTTTCAAATAGTCCATATCTGCATGTTACGCGCAGAATGGGATGGTGTAAAGTTCTATGTCATATAATAAATTGAAATCATTAAGAAAACACTTAGATTACAACAGCTTGCGAAAATCGTGCTAGCTGCTTGCCATGCAGAAGGTCCCCTAAGTAAGAGCGACCTTTCTTTTTGAATTTATCAGCACCACACTAATCCCAGCTATTACATGAAATCAAGCTATTTACTTTAACTGGATCATAGTAATGCTTTGTATCCTGAATAATTTTTTGAAATCCACCTTCCATATTGTTGAAGATAATAATTTCGTAATGGTATCCATTTTCATCATTAATTACTGTCGCAGTAATTGTATCCGTATATGCAGGATTGGTTACATTGGGAACTTTTAAGCTGACCGCGGCCTTACCCAAAAATTTTCCATCCTCCAAAGCAGTCCATTGATAAGAACCTCCCTCGAATATTTCTTCATTCTCATCAAAACAAAAAATAGACATATCTCCGGCAAAAGCAGAAAGTGAAATTATAAAAATAAATACAAACTTCATTGATAATCTTATCAAACTAAACCTCCTGATTATTGATCTTATTAATGGGGAACTATAATTTATTTGATATAATCTGACGAACCAATTACAAAAAAAGAAACAAATGCTGTAAGTTTTACACCCTAAAAAATAAACCGTATTCCGGCACCGGCTAAATGTGAGATAAAATCACGATTCTCAGTTCCGCCATTGGATTTGTTTATGAGATATTGATAGTAAATATGGAACTTTAAGTACTCTCCCTTTCTGCGAAACAAGGAAAGCATATACTTCTGGGTATCCCCTTTATCAATTAAAAAATTCCTTTTAGAATCATAGAAGTTATGGCCTGTTTTAAGTTCAATATCAGCTTTGCGAAAAAGATTGTGGCGTTTGATAACGAAATCTAAATTATGAATATAAAGATCGTTATCATTCATCTTTTCCACTCTCTGACTGAAAAAATAATTCAGACCAAATGACCAGGACTTGCTTGTCTTCACCAAATTATTAAATAGAATTTTGTGAATATTGCCGTGGTTTTGATCCTCAAAACCTTGAAAGGCACTAATGCCATAGCCAACTTCAACCTGATGATATCTTGAAGTTTTAAATCTCTCAAAAACGTTGAAATTAGTACTTTCCGTATAAAAGTCCCATTGACTTCTATTTCGATAATCCTGATAAACTGTTTCAAATTCCAGATCAAAAATAAGTCGCGCCTCTCTCCCAAAAACTCGATGTTTGCGGTGAAACTCATAACCAAAAAGGAACACCAGACGATCATTGCGCTGTACCCGCGATTCATCCTGGCGGTTATGCCAAATCATATTGATCTCACCCTTTAAATAGTGCAAGTATCGTTTATTATGATAAAGGTGCCTGCCAATACTTCCAGCAAAATCAAAAATCATTGTTTCTGCTTCGCTGTTAAAACGAGGTTCTCCATAATAATTTTCATAAGATTTAGTGGAGTAGTAATAACGAGCATCCGCATAAAGATCAACTCGTGACTTCTCTTTGTACTTGTTAAAAAGTTTCGTTACTGATTTTCCAAAAGAATCCACCTGCTTTCTTTTGCCATTTTTCAATCGTACAAATCCAAGGATTGGATCAAGTTCCACATTTTCAGGAGGAACATAAGTTCCACTGCCCATATCAATTCCACCGTACTCAGAGGGAACTTCATATAATCCGGTTTTCTCATTATACTTTGAACCCTTTGGTGGCATCACATACATGCCTGTTTCAGTGTCCAGGATTCCTCCATGTCGCACTATCTGGTCTCTCGATTTTACTTTTGGTACCTGCGCTAAAAGACTTTTATCGACCTTTCCTTTTGGTTCAGGAATTAAATTTTTGTTGGTTAGCTGATACTTTTTTTTCTTACCACGTACGCCATATCGGATATTACCTGTTTTCCCCTTTTTTCCAATAGCCACATTTCGTTTTAATGCATTAAATTGATTTAGTGAAATACGTGTTGGAGGCAAAGGTGAATCATATGTTGGATAGGCACCTGAGAAATTTCCTCCTTTAATTCGAACAACATTATCAGAATAAAGCTGATCCTCCATATCAAGTGTTTGCTTTCGATCAACCCGATATCCATTTTTTTGATCCAAATCTTCCTTTAACGATTCCAGAATTCTCTCATCCTTTTTTTTGTAAAAATCCACTTCCCCTTTAAATGTAAGATTAGAGGTAATGTGATTTTCAGGATTATAAATTAAAAGAAAGTCAGTGCCTCGAACACCTGAAGATGCTGAACGGGTTTTAATAAACAGCTTATGCTTCTTAATATCATATTTTTCAATTTGCCCACGCAATTTTCCACTCATAAGCTCCAGCACCGAAGGCTCTTTAATATTTGGGGACGCCCCTACCTTAACCTTGCTAGATGGCCCGACAGTTATTAGACCTTGTGGTAGTTTTATCCTTACAAAACTCTTTTTTTCTGTCTGGATGACACCCTCACCTTCAACTTCCAGTCCCTTTTTTAATGAAATCGATTTTTTCTGCTGTGTTTTAAAGATCGCCGAACCTCGCACCTGCTCTACTATAAAACTTTCAGCACAGACCATGCCCGAGAGGAAGAATATAAGGAATATAATTATTTTCATTGCCGTATCGATTTTACGATCTAAACAGCATTTTTACCAGCTTTCTATTTTGGGTTCCAGGTGCTTTTTAATAACGCTATCCACCGAGAAAAGATATTTTTTAACTGAATGTGATTTTCATACGTTGTCTTAATCTGGTTTTTTATCAAGAGAAGTTTTAATTTTTTGACACTCCATTACAACCCTGTAAGAAGGGGAATATAATTTCCTGTATCTCTTTGAATGATGAATCGCTGGATAATTTTGAACCTTTAAATCACTGACAAGCATTTCCCATTTTTTTTTGGAAAAAGGCCATTCTTTTTTTGGCAGAATTTTCCCCACTAGAGAGATATATTTGATTAGATTTTTTTTTGATTTTTTAATTTTTCTTGAGGATAAATAAAATTCATCATTGAGTAACGTTACACTACCTCCTTTCCTTATGAAAGGCCTAATATTGATTCTTACAACTTCTCCAATTGGAGATATTTCTTCACATAATTCTTCCGAGGAAATAATAAAAGTTTTTTTTAAATTTTTAACTTCATTAAAAAGACGTTTATAACTATCTTCCCTGGTTTTTATGAAATGTGCAGGACCCATTGCTGCTTGATATATGAGTTTATAAACATCCTCAACCTGCATTTTAGGGTGTTTTTTTATATGTGAATCAATTATTTTAAAAAGTGTCTGTGAAGTAGTTGTTTCTTTTGTAGTACATGAAAATAAAAGTAATAAAAATATCCACATCAAAGGCATCAAAAAAATTTTCATATTAATTTTTATCTCAAACAAAGAAATAATCCATTTTATATACCTACCTTGATTCTCAAATAGCTGCAACGTAAATGAATACAAAATGTGACATTTTTGAATACACCATGTAATCTCTACAAACTAAAGATTGAAAAAATAAAAAAAGTTAATTATTATGACACTTTCAAAACCACCAATGGGATGGAGTAGCTGGAATTGTTTTGCTACATCCATTTCTGACGAAATTATCAGGACACAGGCAAGGGCCATAAAAGAATCACGCCTTGATCATCATGGTTTCAATTACATTAATATTGACGATGGTTGGCAAGGAGAAAGAGCAGGAAAACATAATTCGCTTCAGGGAAATTCCAAATTTCCTGATATGAATGATTTGGTATCCTATATCCATAGTCTTGGATTAAAAATAGGCATTTATTCCACTCCTTGGGAAAAATCCTATGGTGGTTATCCTGGAAGCAAGGGATACGAAACCAATGATGTTGAGCAATTTTGTAAATGGGGATTTGATTTTCTTAAATATGATTGGGACATGTCCGATCCATCCACTCCACATGAAATATACTTGACCACCATTCGAAAGGCCATCGACAAATCGGGACATGATATGATCCTTTCCCTTTCAAATTCCGCCCCCATGGAAAAAGCTTCTGTATGGGCCCAAAATGCCAATATGTGGCGAACAACTGGCGATATTGTTGATACATGGGAAAGCGTATACGGCATAGGTCTCTATCAATTGGAATGGCAAAATTTCAAATCGCCGGGTCATTGGTGTGATCCAGATATGCTTGTAATAGGCAAATTGGGTTGGGGAGGGGAAATCAGACCAACGCAGTTAACGCCTACCGAACAACGAACTCATATAACATTGTGGAGTATTTTAGGTGCCCCATTAATCCTGGGTTGCGACTTAACCAAACTGGATGAATTAACTTATACCTTGTTAACAAACAGGGAGGTCATAAGGATAAATCAAGATTGTAAATGTTCCCCATGCAGAAAAATCATGCAAAAAAATGAAATTGATATTCTTACCCGATCTCTTGGAAATAACTCTTTGGCAATGGCATTTATTAATTCCAGAAATGATGCTCAAAACCTGGAAATAACCTTGGATGAATTGGGTATAAATACAACAGTTAAAATGAAGGATTTATGGGCGGAAAATGATACGACTATTGATAATAAAAAAATAAAGATTGCGCTTGAGCCTCATGAATCAAAATTTTATAAACTGTCTTGATATTAATTAAGATATGGCCTTACCGCTTACAATTAAAACACTCTGGTATAGGCGTTAATTGCAAAGTTGGCAGTTTTATTGTTTCTGGCATGTGGCACACCGGTCTGTTTGTTTTTCCGTGAAAGATATCCGTGAAAATCATCCCACTGTGCTTTAGAATTTTTTCTGTAAAAGCTTTGACCTTTTTGCGCCTTGGAATGAACTATTACAGGCGATCCCCATGGTGGAAGTTTACCAAGAAGAAGCTCCATCTCAAATGATGCGTCATAGGCATAACCGGAATTGTCATAGCTCAAGGCAACCTTGAATTGATCATTTCTTGAAAGATTCATTGGTTGCATGATCGGAACATAATGGAAGCCTGGAAATTTTTCGTTCCCGTTTTGCTGCCATACCAATTTTGAATTTTTATAAATCCTCACGTTGAATGATGTATTTTCCCTTAGAGTATAGATGCCAACTGCCACTAGTTTCTCATTTCCCACAGCCTTGAATTGATTTGCCACCTCAAAGAAATTTTCATCTGTTTCATATCTCCAGCCATGCATGGAATGTGAATATATTTCAATATTTTTCCGGATACTGATATCACGAAAAACCACACCTCCCATCATTGGTTCTTTTCCGGCATGTATATCATCATACATAAGATAAAAATGGCCGATATGTTCCCTCTTCGGACTTGACTCTTTTTTGTGATCACTATCCTTCACAATCCAGGCTCCGGTCATTCCTTTAAAGATGAATTTATCATCCCACCCCACCAACGATATAGAGTGATCCAATTTTGATTCCTTCAGATTGACGTGAATTTCCGCACCATCAGAAGTGTATCCTACTGGTGTGTTGATCATTTTTTGTCCTGAGGCAACTGCTCCAAACTTTTTTATTGCCTCTTTGATTTTATTTCGCTTCTCCACAACTGATCCTTTACGAGTCAGCCATTCAATATGCTTTGGAAAAAAATATGTATAACCATTCTTCTTAAGCACTCCCTCCTGATCGTTATCACCAAAAAGATCATGGCCGTTGTTATCCGAAAGAATTGTTGGCGTAAGACGTTCTTGAACAGCTCCGAGAGAATTGGAAAGCCAGGCTGCAGCCATTTGATAGTCCCCTCCCAGATGTACCACAACCCCTGAAGAAAGATCATCTGTATTACTTCCGGAAAAATCCGGGCCCTGCCCGGAATACCAGCCTTTCTGGCGATTGCCAGTCTCACCTTGTCTGTTAAAACCGTTGAATTTATCCATGTGGTATTCTGATAAATCAGCTTCTCCCTTTTCACCACTTTCCAACCATACCCCGGTCGTCATAAGATTGCTTTCAATTGAACTCATCACACCATGACTCCAGCACGTTCCCCATGCCTGCTTTCTTGCCGGAGACAATCGCCCAACCTTTCTCAAGTCGTAACGGTTTTCAGCAAAACGGCATCCTTCCATAAAACCGATGCATATAAAAAAAATTGTCGTAAAAATTAAAATATTCATCACCTTGATGATACACTATTGCACATATTAATCATTCTTAAAAACCAAGTTGACCGTATGAATTTATTGCAAAAAAAAGGCACATTGAGTCCAACACTAGTTTTCCAGGATAAAATTGCTGTCGTAAACGACAAGAATATTTCCGTACTCAGGGAACTTGCACAAAATCACAAAATGAAAAGATCGAGAATTTGTCTCCATGGAGATGATCGTGACAAGGTACATGAAATGCTTATTTTCATGTGCAAGGATTCCGTTATCCCTCCTCATCGACAACCCGTTTCCAAAAAAACCTATCTTATAATTAAAGGCAGCATGAAGGTTGTTTTCTACGACGAAAATGGAAATGAAACAAGGACAGAGGTACTGTCCCCCAGCGATAATTTTATTTTAAGCTTCAATCCACAATTTTTTCATCACCCCGTACTCATGGATGAAGATGTATTTTTTTTGGAAACACTGGAAGGGCCTTATCCGGAAAACAAGGCTAAGTTCGCACCATGGATTAATGACAATTAACGGCCATACTTTTAAAAGCATAACTCATTGTCTGCACTCGAAGATTATCAACCCTGTCTTTTAATAATTTCATCGGCCTTATGTAAAAATAAACCTGTCTTCTTGTGTGGAAATCATTTGAAAAATTATAGTAACAAACTGCCGGCATTTTCTCACTCATTGCCCCAACATTTTTTCCAGAAAGATATATATCTATATTTTGGCATTGCGGGGCCTTCTCTTCCAGCGAAAACTCAAGAACGACTTCACATTCCCTGTTTTGCACAAATTGCATGGTTGCCCCTGAGAAAAATAGCATACGACAATTTTTTTCGCTCTCTCTGTATAAACCAAGACGATTATAATCAAACTCCATCCCATGATTCTCCAGAGATAAAAAATCAATCATTGGATGAATTTTACTGCAATCAAGTTTCGCATATGGCCCTGTTTTATGACACGTCATTGCCGTATATTCGTGAGGATAAGTCATCGGGCCGGACAAATTATGTGCCACATCCTTTTTTTTCAAATCATCCATGTCAACTTTTGTCCACGCCAAAAGAATTAAGGCCAGGACTGGCAAAACATATTTTGAAGATTTTAAACACTTCATCTGCACAAGATTGACAAGTGCCCACATTGACAACACAAAAAGAAAAGGCCAGAAATGAATAATTGATCTAAAATTCAGAGTTTGAATGTGATAGAACCAAAAATTAAGTACAAATAGAATTGCCGCAAATCCAACCAACTTAAACTTATCCCCTTTTTTAAACCAGATATACAAACCTGGAATAATTAAAAGCCCAAAAAAATGAGGTCTGGTTACCGAAAAATAATTGAATCCTTCATGGAAATATAGATTGTAAAGATACGGATGATCTATCAAATGAACATGTAACAATCCTCCCATAAAATCGTTGAATAACTCCTGTGCCTGCAAAAAATATTTCACAAAAGACGGTGGTATAATATACATGTCATTAATGACCTCCACCCATGAACCGTGGTATTTCATGTATCTTTCGCCAAAGTTCAACACCTCGCCAAATCTGATAAAATTATAAATAAAAAAAGCGGACACACTTGTCACGATTGGGGCCAAAACAATAATTTTCCGTTTTATACACAATTTATTGGAAAACAAAAAAAACAGGGAGAATATAAACGAATAAAGCCAATAACTAATTCTTGTCAGGATGGCGCACCCAAGAAGCATTCCTGCAATGAACAAAACCATACTTTTGCTATTCCTTTCAAACAAGCGATAACAGTAGATACCACCTAAAAAAAGTGTTGCCCCATACAATGCCGAAATATGTTCCGTCTGAACATCCGAATTGAGGAAAATATACATTGGAAATGAAAATAGATAAATTGATAAAAAGATTATCGAGGAAGGACGATCCCCTGATTCAATATACGAGATTTTATAAATCAGCAGCGAATGGATACATGCCATACACAAAAACAAAAACACCTTTGGAAACAAACCATTAAAAAGGAAGGACCATAGCATGTCGAATGCGGCATATATAATCGCCGGAAACGGTCCCCATGATATATGGTAATTATTACCATAATCAATAAAATCCATTATGCATTGGATGTTTCCATCAATACCAATTTGAAATTTTCTGAACGAATCAGACAATATCTGGAAAAAATCCTGGTCGAAAAATTGAAATATCTTTTCCTGATCATAGCTATTCCTGACAGCAAGCCAAAAAACAAACATTACGGCCAGCAATTCAAAAAAATATATTAATTTTTTCTTATAATTACTATTCATTTTTCATCCAGGTATTAATTATCAAGCCTATTCCCTCCCTTATAAGGGATTTAAGTTGATAAAATGACTTAACATTTATTAATTGCCTTAATATATAACCAGGTCGCAAATAAAACGAACGTATTGCCTTGCGTTTCAGACTTGCCATTTGAATCCTGGAAATTTTTGAATTATCCCACACAGGATAATTGCATGAAATATCAACATGCATGTTTTCAGAAGAGAATTGCCCTGATTGTAATAATTGCTCACGGAACGATGTATTCCAAACCGGAGCTGCCAGATTAAAAGACGCATAGTCCGGATTTAAGAAAACAGAAAAATCTATCAACCTGTTTATTGATTCAACCGTTTCACCTTCAAGACCGATTATAAAATGTCCCAGTGTCTTTATATTATATTTTTTGGCGAGAGCAAAGGCCTTCACCACAATGTCTCTGTCAAGATTCTTTTTAAAGCTCTTGAGTAACCCGGTATTACTTGTTTCAACTCCGATGGTTATACCCATGCAACCAGTTCTGGACATTTCCCGAATAATGTCCTCAGAAAAATCATCCGCCCTCATTCCACAAATCCATGAAAAGTAATTATCAAACTTTTTAAATATTCGACATACCTCAAGTCCATGTTTCTTATTGGACGCGAAGCTGGAATCATGAACAATTAGCTGTTTGATATTTAATTTCTTTAAATAAAAAAGTTCCTCTTCAAAATTATCCAAAGACCTCTTTTTGTTGCCGATCCTCTCATAAAAACAATATGAACATCCATACGCACAACCATAGTCGGTCATTATCATCGAAAACGGGTGGTACATGGCAAACGGATAATGGTATTTCATTATCGGAAAAAGCTCATGTCTTGGGATTGGAAAGGAGAAACCTTCCGTCAACGTGATTTTTGACCTTACGCTATCTGATCTTACATGAATATTTTTAAGATCGGTGGTTTTTGTTCCCTTGATAAATTCGTTTATTTCACAATCTGTAAAATCCAAAATAACAGCATTAATCTCAGGATTTTCCCTTAAAACCCCGGTCGATTCACCCCTTGGATAATCTCCAGTTATAATTATTGGACAATTTGCTTTTTTCTTGATCTTTCTGAAAAAATCAATATCCTCATCCCATGAAACACCAGACGCAAGTGAGACTATAGCAACAGGATCGGCCCTCAAAATCCGTTCGAGGGCCTTCTCGCATGAAAGGCCCTCGACAATCGAATCAATCACGACAATATTAAATTCAACTCCACATATTCCACTCAAAACCAAAATATCAATTTGAGGCCAGTAATAATTGGACTTTACCACATGGCCGCAATAATAATCCCTCGAATATTTTTTGCTACCTGGCGGATTTAAAAGAACAACAGAATCTCTCATATTGATTATTTTTGTTATTGGATTATTCATGACTGGATACAGGCCTCACATGGCCTGGCACCAGGCATTTGCTTCTCGTAGTATGAAAGAAACTTTCTATAACGCGGACTTTTTAAAACCTTGTTTACATCATAATCCATGTTTCTGATATTTCCACAATTGTATGTTATGCATGGGGTAACGGTTCCGTCATAATAAAGGGAAAATTCGCTCCATGGAATAGAACATTTACCCGGTGTTACCCTAAAATTGGAATCAAGAAGACTTTTACAATAGGATGATGGAGATATACTGATTTCAATGTCTGATGTTTTCTTGAAGTTCATTATATACTCAATCACTGATTTGATATTTTCCAGACATTCACGAGAATAAGAATGTGTATTTCCCTCCACAAGAAGTGGATCCTCTAAAGAATCAACAAAAACAAAACCATGTTGCAAAACATTGTTTACCAGCAATGAAAAACTTACATGAGAAACTTTTTGCTCCGCCAACTTCAATAATTTCGGAATCTCATCGTAGTTATCCTCAAGAATACAAACCTTGAAGGCCAGGATTGGAAATCGGGAATTTTTCTCTTTTTTAATTTTTTCAATAACTTCAATTGAATTCATTACTTTTTGAAAGGCATCCTTATGCCCTCTCGTATTATTATGATAATCACCCATCCCATCCAGCGAAAACATGAGGTATGTAAGCTTGTTGTCCACTAAAAGCTCAAGCTGCTTTTCGGAAAATACGGTTCCATTTGTTGTCACAGATGCCATAATCTTCCTTCTGCTAAATTCCTCAATCAAGCGATAAATTACGGGAGAAAGAAATGGCTCCCCTCCACTTATTACGACAACTGAAGCTCGAGGTATTCTGTCTATAATTTTTCCCCATTCCTCCTCACTCAACGAATCAGATTCAGTGGTATTCAATCTGTCTTTTACATAACAAAAATGACAGTGTGAGTTGCATTTTTTGGTAAGCATGATGTTTATGCGAAGAGGAGGCAGGCTTACAAAAGAATAACAAAGCTTTGCCATCCTGGAATAAACCAGGGATATGATCCTGTATATGTATCTCATTTTTCTTTTTAACATCAAATACCAATGCTACAATCTTAATAATAGTATAGTTGTATCAAAAGAATCAAGGCAACCACATGAAATTAAGGAATTATGTATTTTACATGTTTATTCTGCTGCAAGGATTTCATTCTGCTGCCACTGCAAATTGCCCGGATACCTATACATTTAAATTAAGACGTGGGGATTTGTACACCATTAGCAATAAAAAAATATCCTGGCGAATATATTACTCGGAAAAAACACCTACCGATATCATATTCAAGGAAAAAAAGACCACCCGAATAGTTTTAGAATGGGATCATTACAACAGTATCGAAAAAATTGCAATCGACAGGGTAGGTCTTGTTTATTTTATAAAGGATACTAATGGAAACATTACCAGGGCAAAGTACAGCACTCCACAGGCAAAAACGTTTTTAATAAAAAATTTTCAAATGCTTCTGGCAGGTTTCTGTTCCATCCCAACGGAATCCAGAAAAATACTGTTTAAGGAAGTTAATAATATCGTAAAATTCCTGCGTAAGTAATAATCATGTCTGGCAACAGGCTTCGCATGGCCTGGCATCAGACATATTTTTTTCATAGTATGTAAGAAACTTTCTATAACGCGGACTTTTCAAAACCTTGTTTACATCATAATCCATGTTTCTGATATTTCCACAATTGTATGTTATGCATGGAGTGACAGTTCCGTCATAATAAAGGGAAAACTCGCTCCACGGAAGAGCACATTTATTAATTCTGGTATTGGAACGAGGATCAAGAATCCTTTTACAATAAGATTTTGGTGTTATGCCGATTTCCATCTCGGATGTTTTACTAAAATTCATGATATACTCTATTGCTGATTTAATATTTTCCAGACATTCATCAGGATAAGAGTGTGTATTTCCCTCCATAAGAAGCGGATCAACCAAAGAATCAATAAGAACAAAACCATTTTGCAAAATATTGCTTACAAGTAATGAAAAACCCACATGAGAAACTTTTTGCTCCGCCAATTTCAATAATTCTGGTATCTCATCATAATTATCCTCAAGAATACAAACCTTGAAGGCCAGAATTGGAAATCGGGAATTTTTCTCTTTTTTAATTTTTTCAATAACTTCAATTGAATTCATTATTTTTTGAAAAGCATCCTTGTGCCCTCTCGCATTATTGTGGTAATCCCTCATCCCATCCACCGAAAACATGAGATATGTAAGCTTGTTATCCACTAAAAATTCAAGCTGCTTTTCGGAAAACACAGTTCCGTTTGTTGTAACAGATGCCATGATCTTCCTTCTATCAAGCTCCTCAATCAAGCGATAAATTACAGGAGAAAGAAATGGCTCCCCTCCACTGATTACGACAACCGCACTTTTTGGTATTCTGTCTATGATTTTTATCCATTCCTCCTCACTTAACGAATTGGATTCAGTGGTATTCAATCTATTTTTTACGTAACAAAAATGACAGCGTGAGTTGCATTTTTTGGTAAGCATGATGTTTATGCGAAGAGGTGGCAGACTTACAAAAGAATAACAAAGCCTTGCCATCCTTGAATAAATCAAGGATACGATCCAGTATATGTATCTCATTTTTCTTTTAAACATCCTGCACCAATGCTATCATATTTGTATATTTTGGGAAAATTCGTGAACCTGTTATTTAATATATATTTTCGTGCAGCTTTAAAACTTGTAATGAGACCTCCACATTTACGGGTTTTTATCAATTATTTTAAATACACATTATGCCGTCTGTTAAAAAACGAGATTGTCTCCCATACACCGGCCAATGTTGTTATTTATGCCACCAAAAACTGTAACCTCAATTGCCCGTTCTGTTTTATCGGAAATGATCTAAACCCTCCCGACGGATATAAATACCAGCTTACGCTCGAAGATTACAAAAAACTATCTGAAACCGGATTTATCAAAAATGCCTTGAGAATCGGTCTGCTCGGTGGAGAGCCATTTTTATGTAAAGATATTTTCAAGATACTGGAACTCATGAAAACGCAAAAAAAAATTATAACCGTCGTGACAAACGCAACTCTTGTCAAAGAGGCAAAACTTGAAAAATTTCAGGAAACTGCCCCGGATATTCTTGGACTCAGCCTGTATAAATCAAACCACAATGATGTTGCACTGGTTTATAGCGCAATGAAGAATAAATCCATCCTTTGGATACAAACAATTATTGAGGCAACTGATTTGGCCCTGATTGAAAAGGCAATCGAATTCTGCCTGAAAATCGGATGTAACAACCTTCGCTTGTCCAATTTCTATCCAACTTACGGCGAAAATATGGACAAGGTCATTTTTGATGATGATAAAAATTTCTTCCGCTATAAAACGGCCATCAACAAAAAATACAAGGATCAAATCCGTATTGACTGGCCTTTTCCAATAGCTCGAAAAATTCTAAAAAAACAGTGCCTCCAACCAATAAACTATGTTCACCTTGATAATCAGGGTGCCATTGGTGCCTGCTTTATGCGTGCCCCCAATGAGGCAATCCATGGTAACGTTTTCGATGACAATGCCTGGAATGGAAAATTTCATATTGATCTTAGAAGAAAAATGAATTCAAAAGGCACGGAATGTGACCCTGTTTGCAGATATTGTGAAAATTTATCAGAAGACCTGTATAAAATTTAAAATTTAAACCACAACTCTGAGTTTTGAAGAAAATGACAATTTTCACATAGCCTGTTCGGTCTACCATCCTTAAAAGACTTTCTGAGAAATCTCATTTTATCCGTATTTAAAAAACCATCCCCGTCATCAAACTCACTTAAAGGATAATGACAGCACGGTAACAGTTCTCCCTTGGCATTAATTACCCTCGTATCCCAAAAATGGGTACAGGATATTTTACGATTTTTCTTCCAATCTGAAGCAAGTTCCGACCAACGTATAAGATAATGCCCGGAATACTTCATTGTAAGCTCATTCTTCATTGAATAAAATTGCTCAGAGTGATCACATAACGGAATTTCACTATGGTGATCATTCTCCAAATAGTTCTCAATCGTAATCATTCCAACACCCATGAGATTACAGTTTTCAAATACCACGGGTAATTCATCCAGACGCCCCTCTGACACCATATAGCTGATATTAATTGCTACATGAGGGGATAGTTCCTTTACAATATTAAAAATGTTATCAATATCCTCCTGATAATAGGATATTGTGATAAAGTCGACATTTCCTTCAAGAATTTTCTCCTTGTATTTTTCCAATAACAATCCATTTGTAAAAATTGATGTAATATAGTTTCTTGATTTTGCCAGATCAATCATTTTAAAAATATCACTGTTTAAAAGTGGTTCCCCACCATAAAAACAAATTCTTCCCACAGAACAAATTTTCCTTGAATTAAGAATTCTTGTAAAAGTATCAAGATTCATTTCGTATTCATCCGAATTCTCACAATTAAGACCATCAATATAATGACAAAAAGAACACGCTTTATTGCACCTCAAAGTTACAAAGACAAGTGTATTTAAAGGCGGCAATCTCAAATTGATGGTCTTTAAAAAAAACGAAAGTTTCACCACCACCCAATAAAACAAAATTCTGCTCCAGATTATTGGGGAGCGCGGCAGATTCATCTTTCGCACAAGATTAAAGCATAAGTGGATAAAATTCAGTTTCATATATTTGACCTGCAATCAATTTATACTATAATACACGTGATGAAATAATGCCATGGGGATTTACATGCTCGCTCGAGGCCGATTTTATATTCCGTTTAATCAACTTCTGATTTTTTTATTTCGACTGATTTTCACTTCAATGAAAAATACCAGTCATGTGCCAAGATTTGAGGATAAATTAAAAAAGTTCATTCAGGCTGATGATGTGTTCTTGTTTTCAACTTGCAGGGTCTCTCTTCTGGCCGTTCTAAAAAGTTTAGGACTGGAGCGTAAACATAACGTTTTTCTGGCACCCATTACGATACCGGATATAGTAAACGCAATAATTATCTCCGGACATAATCCTGTATTTGTCGACATGGATCCGGATAATCATGGAATCAGCTTGAAAAAGCTAAAGGAAAAAAATCATCAAAAAGATGATATTGTCCTTGTAACCTGGCTCAGCGGACTTTGCCCGGATATCAACAACATCAAAGAATACTGCAAGCAGAAAGAACTTATACTTATTGAGGATACATCGCAAATCATTGGATGTTCCGTTAGCAGTCAAAAGGTCGGCTCATTTGGAGATTTTAATATCATCTCCTTTTCAATAGGCAAAAACATCTCAACACTTCTCGGTGGTGCCGTCGCTGTAAACAACCCCAATTTTCTGCATAAGATGAAAGATATATCCAAAAATTTCCGCCTTCATCCTCCACAAAAAATATATTTTCTGAAACAAATTTTCGAAAATATTAAAATTGAAATATTAACATCAAAAGTTGTGTTCAAAATTTTTACCTGGCCGCTTCTTCTGTTAATTTCCATATTAAGCCCTGAGCGTTTTTCAAATCTGCACAAACTCAATATGGTTTCAAAATTCAATCCTGATGATGTATTTTTCGATGATATCCCGGTATTAAGAAAGAATTTCCCTGAAGAATTTTATTTCTTTTTTAATTCATGGATGGCCCATTTTGGAATTGTCTGCTTTTCAAATTGGGATAAAAATGTAAAAAAAAGAAAACAGCTTAAACATATTTTTCTGGATACAATAACCGACAGGGTTCAACCTCATATTGCGAAATCTTTTTTCCACGATACTGAATTTGCGCTCAGGATACCGGTATATGTAGATGATCCTGAACACTTTCAACTATTTTTAATAAGAAGGGGTGTTGATACCGGCGGATACGGACTAAATCTTTGCAACGAAGAAGAGGCTTTTTCCAGATATTATCAGGATCTTCCTGACTCACGATTTATCAAGAATAATTGTTTTTTTATTGATCTTAATCATAAAAATTCAAAACATGATATTAAAAGGGCCGCAGAAATTTTAAACCGCTACTTTTCACGCACATTCAATTAAATGGACGCCTTAAAATTTCCTTCTCAAGATTCTTTTTAAATCCAACCGGGTCAACAAGGATTTCCCCCATTATTTGTTTGATATACTTCTGTTTTGTTTTTTCAATTTTTTCTGCCCCTTCCAAATCACCTCGTTTCGACAAATAACGGCTCATTCGCAACATGGACGAAACATTTTCATCATAGGAATAAAGGTTCACACCGCCGGCAACTACTGTTTTTGAAAAAAAATTGTCCTGCTTCATCAGCTCCACATTTTCAGAATTAAAAACCACATTGAGGCATGTGATCAAAAGATAACATCCAAAGATGTACAACCCGAAAATCTTAAAGACCTTGTATTCAAGATCTTTTTTACGTGGCATTTTATAGAGTTTGATAACAAGAAAGGATGAAATAGCTATTAGCGGAGAATACTTGAAAGCTGCGAATAATAATGATCCAAGGTTATCTACGATAATCGAAAATCTCTCAAGCATCAAAAGAATTGTCGGACGGAAAAAATCCATATCGACGATATAATTCTGACCCCACGTAACCGGTGAATTTGGAAGATGATGAAAATACCATACGGATACCATTAACGTCCAAAGGATTGCCGGAATATATAAAATCCACAATTTATAAAACTTCAGTTTCTTTGTAACAAAATGTATAAAAAGTACACAGACAAAAGTGTCCACTATAAAGTGCCTGGCGCCAAGACCGCCGTTACCACCAAATGTGAATGATTCAATAAGTGTTTTCACCACAAGGACTATCCCCAAAAATGCAAAAAATGAGTGTAACCCTGTATTCAAACTGTTTTTATTCCTGCAAAGACGAATGAGATAAATGATTAAAGAACAGAGAAAAATAAAATAAATTGGTGAAACATAAAAATAACCCGATGGCCCGAGAACGACCTCCTTCAAAAGATAATAGCTTTCGTTAAACAGGCTTAGATGGCCATAATTAAAAAAGCCGTACTTTATTCTTTCATTAATCAAAAAAGGTATGATCGATATAATAAAACCAGATACGAATGGCAGATAGCGGACTTTAACTGTGTTCCAGGGATTGTATCTCCAATAGAGGACGACATTATGTAACAATATCAACAGATAAAACACCATGCTGACCTTGATTATAGACATACATCCAAAAATCAGCCCGAACAATCCCCACTTCCATTTGTTATCACTATTTTGCAAATATAAATACAGACCTACCAGGATGACGGGAAGAATGGTAATTGTAATATCGGAATTTGCCGGATGAAAAAGAAAATACCAGTAAAATGATGTTCCAAAACATACTGTGCCAATTGACAGCAGTATTTTTCTCTTATCATCAAAAAATGAAAACATGAATCTGTAAATAAGAACCAGACATATCATTCCATAAAAAATATTTGCAACAATCTGACTTACATCATATTTTTCGGACTTATACACCCCTGGTTCCACATCAAACACCTCAAGGAGCTTCCAATAAGCAAAAAACGGAATCCAGAGTGTAGCTATCCCATGATCGTGAAAATCAGGATGATTATAGGTTTTTGTAACCAGCCACCTATCCCTTGGAAGTGCCTGATTAATTGTATTGAGATCCCCGTCTTCAAGAACAGAGGCCGTATTATTTCCATAACATCCCTTATCAACCTTCAAAACCTCGGGATCGAAACCTGTGGCCACTATTACAGCAAGGCTAAAAACAACAAATATTATAATAAAATAAAACAAGTCTCTTTTCATAAAGAACCGTCTGAAAAAAATTCAGTCACCTTCCCTGCAATAAAAGATATTTCCTTATCATTCAAATAATAATGGAGTGGAATATACAAGGACGAGTTAACCATAAATTCAGCATTTGGTGTCTGATCACCTCCCTTGAAGTGTTCAAGAGTGGAAAGACAGGGAAGGTTTGAACGGGCGGAATCAATCCCAAACCGACAGAGATGATCATGAAGCCGTTCATAATCCTTGACAATAATTGGAAATTTCCAATAGACATGAGTTCTATCATCCTCGTATTTTGCTGTATATTTATCACCAATATCCAAAAATTCATGAAATTTTTTTGAATTTTCAATTCTCTTTTGATCAATTTCCTTGAATTTCCTTAATCTCTTCAAACCTATTTCAGCCTGCAAGGTTGAAAATCTGTAAAGCATGTAATCCGGAACACTCTCTCTTAAAAGATTTCCTCCTCCTCCAAAAATGGACTTTAAAATAATAATATTCCCTATTTTAAGTCCATCTCCCCTGGTCAATCCCTGGATATTATTTGCCCCCAACATGATCGTCAAAAACCGCATGATTGGAAAAATAATGATTGAGAAAAGTACACGATTGAGAAGAATATTTGCAATCATATCCTCAGCAACAAATCTGAAAAGATATTTGGGACTAAGTGGCAAAAGCTCAGCGTCGGCAATTTTTTTGATTCTTTTTAATCTCTCGCTATTTTGAGAAACAATCATTCCTCCCATATGCGTATGAATTACCTTCAAATCACATAAGGCCATAAAACTAAGTTCACTGTATGTCTCCAGCCTTTTTCCATTATAACGACAATCAATGCTCTGGGTACAATCCTGGATAAGAATCAAGTTATGATCACCTGCAAATTTTAAAATAGCATCCATATCGGGAACAATTCCGTTAAGATGCGTAACAAACAGAAATTTGGTTCTTGTGGATAGTTTGTTTTTTGCATCCTCAAGATCAATGGAATAATCATGTCTGTTAATATCTACATATCTTTCGCGAAGACCACAAATTCGAATCATGTTAACCATGTCAGGCAAATTGACCGGAGTCATCAGAACTTCATCACCAAGATCATATTCATATGATTTAAGACAAAAATATAAACTCACTCTTGCATGCGGCATTATTGTCAAATGCTCATGACCAAAAAGCTGCTTGAAGGCCTCTTCAAATTCCTGTACTTTTGGTCCGGATTTTCCCTTTCCTGAAAACCATTTAAATAATGATTTCAGGGGTTCAAAAAAATCCATATAATAAATGGCACGTGGAATTTTAAATACCAGTTTCTTCATGACTTGAGATTCATATAAATCTTTCCTAAGGTCCTTCTCTTTGTTATATTTCACAAATGGACAATGACAACTCCATCTCAATAATTGTACCCGCTTTAAATGAAGAGGACCAGTTAAGCAACACGGTCAAAACACTAAAAGATTCGCTCCATTGCTGGGACGAATATGAAATTATTATCGTTAATGATGGAAGTACGGACAAAACATATCAAATTGCTCAATCATTATCGGCCGGTGACAATCGTATTATTCCCGTACACAATAAAAAATCAAAAGGAAAAGGCCATTGCACAAAACAGGGTTTTCAAAGAGCAACAGGAAATTATCTTATTTGTGTTAACGGAAAAAATGACACCACAAGTGACCAGCTTAAAAAAATCTATGCTGAAAAAGGGAAAGCTGACATTGTCATTTCCTGTCAGGCCAATACCTTCGATCGACCACTAATTAGACAAATCCTTTCAAAGCTCTACACAAAAATCATTAATATTCTTTTTTCCAAGGATCTAAAATATTACAATGGTTCAATTTTATTAAAAAAATCACTTTACCAAACCATTCAAATTGAGGCCGACAGCTACGCATTTGAGGCCGAAATGCTTCTCAAGTTACTATTCAAAAATCACAGTTATACCCAGATTGACGTTATTGATGTATTTGAATCTTCCAGAAACTCCAGGGCCTTCACACTAAAAAATATTTCAGGGGTTACTTTTACCGTCTTAAAATTATTTTTTCAATTACGAATATCAGGATCTACTTTTTGAGTTGTTCTTGAAGTTTTTTAATCAGCTCTCCCTGCTGAACCACTATGGAATTAAGGTCTTTTACCGCTTCAATCAGTCCCGGTGTAAGCATGGCATAATTTACATAACGATATCCATTATCATCAGTTTTAACCGCTTGCGGAAAAACCTTCTCCACATCCTGCGCCATAACTCCAATTTGTTCACTGGAATCAAAATTGTTTTCAGGAAAATCCTCAGTCTTGTAAGAAAACTTATATGCGTTCAAGTTGAGAATACTTTTCAACCCGTCCGAAACCGGACTTATATCCGTTTTAAACCGCTTATCCGATCCTGCAAATACATCCAGATATATACTGTCGTTTAAAATCTCTTTTTCAATTTCCTGAAGATTATATTCCTCAATTCCACCGAAATCATATTTCTTCAATGATTTATCACAGTTCGATTTATCATCCACACATTTCTCAATACCACCAAAATAATATGCCTGTTTTTTATCGGTCATAATGAACCTCATGATTTCAGATGTTATATAATTGACCAGTTATAACACGGCCGTACCCACTTGTTCAAAATTCAATAATATTCAAATCAAGGAGCTTGTGCAAAAATTTATGAACATCCTCACTGATTTTCTCAGCACTGGCATCATATTTACTCTCCAAAATTCGCAACATTTCATCTACTGATTTATGCTCATTTATCAAACCCCAGACATGCTGTGCAACCCCGTCAATTTTATAAAACGAGGATGAATCATCCATTTTCATCAAAACAGTTACATTCTCATCATTGTTCGCCCTGGAAACGACATCATTCCGTTTCTCAAAGATAGTACTCTTATCGTATTTTTTGTCGGTCATATCCATCCTCCATTCAAGCTGTTAATTTATTTATAAACCAGAAAGCCTTCCTACAGTAAACCATAAATTTTCGGTACTCTGGAAAAACCTCTATAAAACGGCCTTCTTCCATATAATATCTCTTATCAAATTGTGAAACGAATGCGTAAAAACCGGCCCTGTTAAAATTATGCTCTTCTGGAGGGGCCTTGGCGATAATCCAGAGATATACACGAGTAAATTTATCAATTTCATAGCGGGAAAATCCATCATCGCCGGACGGTGAGAATTTACTCTCCATATAGTCCAGACATTCCCTGACCGTCGGATAAAAATCCTCTGTTACCATATTCGCACGCAAATATTCCGGACTGCTCAAATACGAAATATCCACCACCAATCTGCCGTATTTTTGCTTTAATTCATAAATTTCCTCAAGAAATTTCTTAAACGAAGGAATTGAATAAATTCCGTAGGTAACATTTATAACGATAGATACATCTGAAAAAGACTCTTTGAATTTGCAAATATTATTCACAAATTTACGGTAGTTCAAACCCTTGCGAATATATTCAGCCTGTCCACCAAATGTATCCACGCTGGTATAAATCTCAAATTGTTTAATTTTTCCCTGCTGAAGAATAGGCTTCAGCCTGTCAATAAACCTATCAATTATTTTATCATCTACACAGAGATTGGTATTGAGGGCCAGTATTAAATTCTCCGAAGGATTCTCATCAAAGTAATCCAAAATCTTGAAGGTATTTTTTGAAAGAAGTGGTTCACCGCCGGTAATCCGCAAAACATGCAATTTTTTTGCAATATCTGGAAGCCATTTCCAAAAGGCACGCACGTAAGGTCTTTCCCCCTCATCTTGTGACAGGCCAAGTGGAAAATCACACCCCTCTTCCGCTCTGTAAGGTTTCACAAATTTGAAAGGCCCGTATTTTTCCATCTCATTTTCAATGCTGGAGCTTACTCCTGAAATACAATAGCCACAGGACATGTTACAAATTTTATCAAACATGACCTCAACATAGGTGGGTGTTACATCTGCATCCCACGGAAGCTTGATAATTTCATCCAAATATGGAAAGGCCCATTCGTCCAGGGATTTAATCATACGATCAGACCATTCGTAACCAACTACATCCTCGATCTGCCAACAGTATTTACATTCTGCAGGCCGTCGTCCGTTTAACATCTGTCGTCGCAATATTTTTTTATATTTGGTATTATGCAAACTGGATGGATTTTCCTCCAACCCTTCCAACGGGATATTCTGTCTTACCGGATGATGACAGCTATGATTTGTCCCATGAACCAGATCAACGGTTACCTGTAACCATTTAGCCAGACAAAAGCATGACGATACATGGTTAATTCTTTCAATTCTCTCTATTTTTTCTTTTCTATTCAAATCCAAGCGATTTCCAATTGTGGTAAAAGTAGTTTTAAAAGAATAGCACAAGGATAAACGTGAGAAAAATAATTTCTTCGCAAATATCCATCCGTTTGTTGCTGGTAAACAACATCTGGATGCGCTACAGTACAACCTAATGAAAGTAAAACCTTATAGATTTCTCTCTTTACTGCCTTATTGGATACAAACCATCCCATACCATATTGGCCTGATAGCTGTTAAAATTTTCTATTGGAGATTTCCGGTAAATATCTGGAGCCGAAACAGTCTTAGATTAAAAAATATCGTCTGTGCTCTAAGTGATCTCGATTTAACTTTTTATTTTCACGGTGACTTCAATCCATTCAAAGTCGTAAAACGCTACTCGAAATTAAAAAAAATCATTCCTTTCCTTGGTGAAATCAACTTGTATTCTTACACCGATGCCACAGATTTTATACCATTCATCAACCGTTATGAGTTTTTGCGGGACCCACACCTGTTAAATTTGCATTCCACAAAGCTACGACAGAAAGACATATATCAAAAAATCGTTTTTTTATGTAAGAATCTGGAAGCCGACCAAAATAATCTTCGCACAATCCCCGATTATCGCATAAAAAAATGGAACCACCATCTTTCGCTGTTAAACATCAAATTTCCACACCCATTATCATTTGATAATCTTATTGAAGTATTGATCACAGAGTTGAACAGCATTGAAATTGATGCCGGAAATTTTATCCGTAATCTTTTTTCTGTGGATTCAAGAATTCATAAAAATCTTGAAGTCCCATACGGAAAAATCGAAAATAAAAGAAATTTTATCCTGATATATCCATTCCGCTGGATTGGGATTTCCTACTGTCATGAAAACTTAAAGCACGATCTGAAATCAATTGGCAGACTTTCCACTCATGAATCCGAATTGTTACAGGAACAAATTCGCTGGGAAATCTGGGGTCTTTATACTCAAAGTAAACTTGACCCAAGACCTACAAATCTTTTAATTCATCTTAATTTAATTCGAGATCTGCTTGAGATGGTCGATCTTCCCGAAAAAGATTCTCTTATGTCAGGTATTAACGTATTGATAAAAAATCGCGAAAATTTTTCGTTTAATGACCTCTTGACGTATAAAGCTTGATTCCCTCTTCGACATCCCCCTTGAACCATGCATTACCACCATCTATAACCATAACTTGATTGCATGCCGTTCTGATTTGTTCAAGATTGTGGGAAACAAAAACAACAGCACCTGAATTTTTAATCAAATTAAGAACTCTTTTGGCAATTTTTTCCTGAAAAAACATATCGGCACCGTCGAACACCTCGTCAAGGATAAGAAGATCACATTCATTCGATGAAATTACCGACAAACAAAGCCTTGCCTGCATTCCCTTACTATAATGCATATACGGGGTATCAAGAAAATCTCCAAGCTCACTGAATTCCAATGCCTCCTCCAGTAAATCGTTCCTTTCATCATTTTCAAGTTCAGGAAACATCAAAACTGACAGTAAATAAGCATTCTCCCTTCCAGTAAGTTCGGGAATAATCCCAATTGTTGTATTAAATATTGATCGACGGGTTCCGTTTACGGATATTCGTCCGGTTGATGGTATCAACATTCCGGCAATACACCTGCAAAGTGTGGTTTTCCCGGAACCGTTATGGCCGAGTATTCCAAGTCTCTCGCCTTTTTTGACCTCAAGATTAAAATCCTTTAGAACATGCAACTGGTTTTTATTACTCCTTAACGAACTCAGCGGACTGCCAACGGCACGAACAAAGCGATCTCTGATTGTTTCACGTCTGTAAACATACGAATTGAAAACAATATTTAATTTTTCAATCTTTAAAACAGTATCAGAGACTGAGATAGAATTCATTTTTCTTCCTCTTCCAAAAACCAACAGCAAGCGTAAAAATCATGCAACAGACAACAAAGCTTCTAAGAAGACTTTTACATAGAAGCTCCAAATTATAATTATAAATACAGTATCGAAATGGTTCAATCATGGCATATATGGGATTAAAATCAACAAATATCCTGTACTTTTCGGGGACAAATTCCACTGGGTAAAAAACAGGCGTCAGAAAAAATAAAATACTGGTTAAAAATGATACTATAAATCGTATATCCTTGAAAAATACCTGCATTACCGACAATAACCAGCAGGCACTGGAAACTCCTGCTACAAGCAACGCAAGTGCCACAGGAAGAAAAATCACCCCGGAAAATGTCTGATCTGAAAAGATCCATGTTGGAATAAGAATCAGAAAAAAGGCAAAGATAAAATTTATAAAATTATCCAATACCTGGGCATAAACCAGGACGGCAGGACTCATCTTGAAACTTTTTAGAAGTTCTCCTGAAAAATCCAAAATAGGCGTCACCATATCAGCAGTCATAACTATAAATATCCATGGTAAAAGACCGCACAATAGAAAAAGAGAGTAGTTGGGAACCTCCAATTTTAAGAATTTTCGAAATACGAATGATTGAACAGAGTACATTATGATCGGGTTTAAAACGACCCACAAAAATCCCGCTATCGTTTTTCTGTATCGTGATCTCATATTGGCCTTGGCCAATTCATAAATTTGTCTGATTAGTAATTTATACTTGAAATTATTATCCATAAAACAATTGTAACCTTACACGAGTCCAAAAACCAATATTCACCCCATCCGCATATCCCAGAATATTACACTCAGGCACAGGTAATTCGTTGTGGTTGGGCATCTCCAGGGAACGGGTGGTATAGCTCACACCCTGCAAAAAATTTTTTCCCCATATATAATGTACTACAAGTTTGCTGTCTCTCCAAAAAACAATTATATCAAACTTTTTAAGCTCATCCGTTTTGCTGACAACTTCCAGCGTATCTCCTGCCATAATAACAGGTTCCATTGAACTGGTCACAACCCTGATTGGCAAACGTCCCCTTTTCGCAAGCACTTCCTTTAATTGATTAAAGGTAATTTCATCAACGTTTGAAAAATCAATCATCTTTCGCCTCTGCGAGTTTTTTCTTCCTCAATCTCATAAGAAAATCAGCGCGATCTATCTCTTCCAGCTTATACAAGGTTGGAGTAATGGCCCTGATCCCCATTTCAATATGCTCCCAACTCAAATTATTCAGATACCAATAAAGTATCTCTTTTTGTTTTTCAATATCAAAATCAAGAACCGAATACTCTACGGGCTCATAACAATATTGAATATGGGGTCTGAAATTCATTTTTTCACAATAATCAAGTGCCGATCCAAGCTCATGCCAATTATCCTTCTGAAATAAAAATCCAAGCTGGATGGGAAACCTCTCCAGACCTCTTTTCTCTCTAGAATTTCGATAATTATTGATCGCAGAGGTGGTTTCCAAGACCTGATCCAAATTACCGTTTTTGCGGATTTTTGAAAAATTTCCCGGTTCAAAACTATCAATACTGATCATAATACCCTTGATTACCAACCTGTCCAAATAATCTTCCAGCTTATTTTCTAACTTGTAATGCGCATTAGTGGTGAATAACCATCTGCAATCCGGATTCATTGGAACAATCATATCTATAAGTCTGAATGTATCCGACTGTAAAAATGGTTCACCAGAGAGAAAATCAATCTCTCTTATGTACGGAAAAATATCCTTTTCCGCCTTTTCCCAAAAATTTATTTTATCGTAGAGTCCGTTTGGCATTTGCCAAATATGACAAGTCTGACAACGAAGATTGCAAAATCCGTTAAAATTCGCCGTAAATTTTACGATGGGTTTTTTCTGAAATTCGCTAAAATCCGTGAAATCAAGCAACTTGTTGTTCTCACTGCACAGATTGCACCCTCTATGCTTGATTTCCCTGGCACATATCTCAACCTTACCGGTCAAAAACTCCCTTCGCCACTTTCTGATAAATTCATCATTCCAGATTTCCTCCATGGATTTCTCTCGAATATCTCCTATGGAAAACCCGGAACCTTTCAAGCGACAGCTTCCAATTTTTCCATCAGGCTCGGCGATTATGGTGGTAAACGGAACAGGACAAAAATTTTCAGGCAATCCCAGATCACGATATCGTGCTTTTATATGTTCAGCTTCCAGCTCCTGAACTATTTTATATTTATTACTTTTTTTCATCATTACGTTATTTTGAAATTATTGCAATTTCGACATATATCATACTTGTTACGGTTACCTTTTTGTCTTAAATTTTCCCGAAATTCCCTGTATTTATTTGAATTCCAAATATCCAAAATATGCTCGTCGTTTACATTTCCCATACTTAAAACCTGGAAAAAATCCTCATAGCAGGGAAGAACATTGCCTTTAAGAGTCACCGTCACAAGGCGCAAAGGTATAAAACAAGGCAAGTTCTCCGGCCATTCATTTTTTATATCTGGCAAAAGCCCTCCCCTGTTACTGTATTCAACATCCTTGAAATCCTCATAAAACACCAACTTTTTCAGTTCCTGCGGAAGTCCATTGTACACTTTTTCAAATACGTAATTTTCTCCAACATTTTCATGTTTTGTAATATGGAATTTATCCAGACCGGCTTGTGTAAGTTGAACAAAACGTTTTTTCGTCAACAGGGTGCCATTACTGTAAAGATAGCTGACTGAGTCGGGAAGATATTCCCCGGTCATCCTTATAAATTTATCCAAATTATTGCATAATAACGGCTCATTATAAAAATGGTAGGAAACCCTGCCTTTAAAACCAATCTCCCTGAGTTGAATCATAATTTTTTCAAATAATTCCGGGGCCATTTCCCCTTTTTCCATACGCTCGTATTTAAGGTTTGGACAATAACCACAGGCCCTGTTGCAATTATGATTAATCTCAAATTCAATCTCCGAAAAGATTCCCCTTTCAAGACTCGTTAATATATCGTTGTTGCTGACTGACATTTCCTTTTCCAAGTATATTTTCTGCAAACTCATAAATCTTTTCATTTCTTTCCCTGGGGAAAGTAAAAACAAGTTGCGATGTATTTTGAAGTTTTATTATTCCAATTTTAGAGACAAGCTCCGTCACTGTTAGAATAAAGTAATTGGAAGGGCAATTCTCATCTTCAAAAAATTTTTCCACCGAAGCTGGAATATCCATAAAATGCTTTATACCCTCTTTTATAATCAGAACTGTATATTTCCCGTCGTTAAAATTTCCCAAAACACTAATCAGCTTACCATAAAACCGTTTTCCACTTTCGGTTTCGGCGAACATCCATCCCTTTCCCCTTGCCGCATGCAAACATGTTGCACCCCATTTTTTCACGAATGTTCTACGAATCCCGTCCAACGAGGATCTACTTAAAGATTCCGGAAATCTCATTTTCTGCTTTAATTTTTTTTCAGGACAAGGACTGTTTTCCAATATCCATTTTGCAATTTTCAATCCAGATAACTTGTATAACGACACCTGTTTCAAGATGGGCACTATTAAATTTGCGGGGATTTTTAAAACCTGTTCGGACTCAGTGTCACGATGCCCTCCCCAATCCGATAATATACATGGAAATCCCGCCTCCATGGCCTGTGCCACACTTACCGCAAAATCCTCCGAAAGATATGAAGACAAGCTTACAAAAACTGAATCCTTGTCCAGCAATTTTATCCACTGATCATGGCCGACCATCCTGCACAAGATTGGTTTTTCATTCCAGTCCAATTCATCAATAAGATGTTTAACATGTTTTTCATAATCATGATTGTCGGGAACTCCCCAGTAATCGTGTGTACTATCATCAAATGCACCTATTAATTGAAGCTTCACATTTTTATTGTATGATTTTTGAAGTTGATAAACAGTCCAGATTAACAACTCAATATTTTTTACCGCCGATATCCTGCCTGCATGAACAAACGTAAGACCGTCCAATGTATCTGGAAATTTTGTCGATTTAACAGAAAAGAGCTTTTCCCTTGGAATAACGGATACACTCTTTGACGGTATTTTAAAGATCTCTGTCAGAACCTCTTTAATGCTTTGGCATATCACCCAAAATCTTATGTTTTCAAACGGCCAGTTTCCAGACTCCAAAAACCTTGGAAAATATCCACCGAACAAAACCACATCCTCTGTAACATTATTACCGCCAAATTCCATAAGGTCGTCAGCAAAATAAGGACGATTTAATTTATTCTCTTCAAAAAAATTTGTAACTTTCACCTTCAAAATATCAATGCTTGTCTGACAACGATCTCCTGCAAACCTGGATATATCAATATCGAACCCCCATTTTAAAGCAACACCGAGCGAAACCAACTTTGATATAAAATCCAAACTGACATAACACTTTTTTTCGCCAAAACTTTTAAGCAAATAATTTCCCTGACCAATTTTAAAAGAATAATTACCCTTATGCGGATCTGAAATGACAATATTTCCCTGTTCAATCATTGCCCATGGAACCAAAAAATAAGTCTCCCGCTCACGTGGAGTAAACAAAAATTCAGATTTCATTCCATAGGCCTGAAAAAAGATATGACTGTTTTTATCATTATAATTATCAAAAATCCGTGTCCCCCTGTGATACGGACTTTCGTCAACACAATCGGAACCAACATTGAAGGAATTTCTCTTTTTCCACAGTTCCAAGGCCAGATCCGTCAACTCCAGCTTTGCGTTCTTTCGTCTGATCTTAAAATCCTCTTCAATAATGTTTAAAATTTTATCCGGTGTGTAATATTCAGGAGTTTTTACCTTGCTGGCCTTTTTCCCTGTAATAACATTCATTCCATGAATCAATTCCTCAACATGAAGAACAGGGCCGGTTTCCGATTTTCGGACTGGAACAAGATGAAGATTCTCAGCAAAATACCGGACATAATCGGAATGCCCACCCCAATCACTTAATAAACATCTCTTGCCTGACAATAATGAGCGAAGGGCCGCCATTCCAAAATTTTCGTCGGAGTGAAGACTCGCTGAAACAAATATATAATCCTGTTCATCCAATTCCTTGTAAATTTTGTCCCTTGAAACAAATCCACGAAATTCCACTTGATCCACTATTTTCAATTCGGATACAAACGTCTTTAGCTTTGAAAGATAACCGTCCCCCTTCGTTCCCATATTGGGACTTCCCAGGTTGTCCTCTTTACCAAATATAATCAGCTTGGGTCTGCTTTCTGAATTATGCAAAAACAGCGAATAGGCAACAAGCAAAGTATGTAGATTTTTTTGCTCTGAAATTCTACCTATATATACAAATGGACTATCACTATTACATTCTCCACTTGTTATTTCCTCCTCAGATACATAAAACGGCAGAACAAGAACATTAAGTTCCTTGTAAGTTCTTTTTATCAGCTCAGCATCCCTTGAACAGGTTGAAATAAAAACATCCCTTTCGTTAAACAGATCCGACGCTCCCCATTCATGAAACGGCCAGCACGAGATAGTGGCCATATTATGCAAATAAACATAAAAAACACTGTCGAGATTCAAAACTTTTCTTGCCAGTTGAGCTGCGCGGACAATATTCAAATTAAAGGCGGTAAGAACCATGATATCGGCTTGTATAAATTTAGGCATATCACGCTTAATATCAAGTTCATCCACATTAAGACATTCCACCTGATGATTTCGCTTTCCAAAATTCAACCACAACGACTCAATACCTGGAATAATTTCCTGCATACTTGTCCAAACAAAATTTTCCCTCGTTGTTAACACCAGAATATTCATTTTCATTCCTATCTACTGGTTTTTAAAAAAATCAAAAATAGAGTCACAAACATAATCTGCCTGTTCTACAGTTATACACTGATGAAAAGGAAGAAGCAGGGTTTCACTAATAAGTTTTTCACAGGAAAAAACCGGCAAAATCAAGTTGTGCCTGGAACAATAATCGACGATGGAATCATGTCCTGGCATATAGTGACTTGAAAATCTTTTTACTTCGATTTCTTTTTTTAAAAGAAATTGCTCCAACTCCCGGTCTTTCTCAAAACGACAGGGGAAATTATACGGAATTTCAGTTATAACTGGTTTTGGAATATAATTCGCAATATTGCACAGCTTTTCGTAATATAAATTGGCAAGGGAGATTCTGGCATCGGAAATTTCCTCTACACAATCAATCTCTTCCAACAGACAACCTGCATTGACCGTATCCATCCTGAAATTCAAACTGATATGCGCTGAATTGTTTTTATTTTCCATTCCAACATAGCGTAACTTTCTAATTAAGCGATCTATTTCTTCCACATTCGTTGTAACAACACCACCTTCACAAATTCCGGAAAATGCCTTCATCGCACCAAGGCTTGAACATGATACAGTTCCAATTCCACCGGAAATTAACATTCCAATCCGGTTTCCAAAGGACTGGGAACCGTCCTCAATAAGATACAAATTATGTTTTTCACACAATTGTAAAATATTATCAATATCACTCATCATTCCACAAAGATTAACAACAACAATGGCCTTCGTTTTTTCTGTAATTTGTCCGGCCAGCTGTTTCACGTCCATTTGATAATTTTCGTTACAATCAACAAATTTAGGAATATGCCCTGCCATGATGCAAGACTGCGCGGTGGATATCCAGGACAATGCCGGCATAAGAATTTCTGATTTTGGAGGAATGGGCAATGACCTGTATCCAAGATAGAGTGCCCCGGTTCCTGAACTGCATACCAACGCATGTTGTCTACCGGTAATAATCCTAAGTTTTTCTTCAAGTTCAACTATTTCAGGGCCGTCGATAAGAATTCCGCGCCTGAGAACACTGTCTATTCTATCAAGAAGTTTTTGACGTTTTAAGTCGTCATTGATGGCAAGACTTAGAAAAGGAACTTTCAAAGAAGTTTTCATTATTTGTATTTTTATAGAATTTTTTTACACATGGCCTTGCACATTGAGTCATCCACACTCAATATGATAATGACACAACATCAGACGCACAGTACACTGGGTGAAAACTATGTAATGAATCACTCTACTGATAAAAAATACTATTTAGGACTAGGCAAAACCACCTTCAATTCGTCTGTATGTGTACTACATAATGATGGACAGTCTCTTGAATTATGGTCTTCCGAGCGTCATTCCAGAAAAAAAGCGGACGGAAGCTGGCCGGAACATGCACTCAAAATGTGGAAAGAGTATTACGGGAAACATGAGAGTGGAAAACTGGAAATTGCCGAAAACCGCGACGTAAAAACCCCACTTTTCAGGGAAAAACAATTAAACAGGGCAATACCATTTTTCGAGCATGTCAAGGCCGTGGAACTTGAGCAGTACTCATCTGGATTGAACACGGATATTAAATTCCTTCCACACCATTACTGTCATGCCATGATTGCAAAATTTATGTCGCCATTTGAAAGAACAGCAATTTTGGTCATTGATGGTGCCGGCTCCCATGGAGAGGATATTCCCGAAAACCATCCTGAAAGAAAATTTGTTAACAATACAAATCTTCAAAAAAATGAAGAATATTCAATCTACCTTCTTGAACATGGAAAACTCACTACGATAAAAAAACACTGGCAACAATTTTTTCAATCAAAGAAATTTCCAAAGCATTGGTATAGTGATGGACTTGGAACATGTTATGAAAAAGTAGCGGAATATATATTCAACTCCAAGAGGGCCGCTGGAAAAGTCATGGCACTGGCCGGTTTGGGAACACCTGGTGAATACAACAATTCGATGGAATTATTGGAATCTCTCGATTGGAACAATTCATTTAGTGGAAAATCAAAAAAGGAATGGGAAGAATCCCCACATTTGAAACACTATCAGGATATTGCTGCCAGTATCCAAAAACTATTCGAAGAAAAATTGATACTATTGGGAAGTGATATTACGAAGCTCATTCCAAATATTACAAATCTTATTATTACCGGAGGATGTGCCCTCAATTGCGTCAGTAATATGAGGCTTCTGAAAAAGAACATCTTTAAAAATATTTATGTCCCTCCAAATCCCGGTGATGAATGTATCGGCATTGGTGCGGCACTAGCGCTCTATTATTGTGATCATCCGTGGCGTCTTACCCCCCATGAAAATCAGCATGGATATTTTGGTGCGAGTTCATCTGTCCCATCCGATTTGCAAATTAAAACAACTTTTGACGGGTACCGGATAACAAAACACGATAATATTGCAGAGGACTCAGCGGAACTTATAGCACAAGGTAAAATTCTGGCCTGGTTTCAAGGAAGAAGTGAAGCTGGTCCACGCGCTCTTGGCAACCGGAGTATATTGGCAAGAGTCGATAAACATGATCTGAAAAATTATTTGAATCAACACGTAAAATACCGGGAAGACTTCAGACCATATGGTTGCTCGGTTAACATGGAAAAATGCAGGGAATATTTTGATATCCCAAAAAATTTTCAAAATCCCTATATGTCCTTTGCTGTTGATACCAGGGATAACTTCAGAGAAACCTTCAAGGAAGTAACCCATATTGACGGAACATCAAGAATACAAGTTGTTAGCGTTGGCCAAAACAAACTATTTCACGCATTAATTAAAAAGGTTGGGGAAAAAACAGGATTGTATGCTGTTTTGAACACAAGTTTGAACGTTATGGGTGAACCTATTGTTGAAAACATAGTTGATGCCAGGAATTTTTTGGATCACTGCAACGTGGATAATTTGGTAATTGGCAACTACATCGTTGCCAAAAATCTTTCTTAAACGAACTTATTACAGTAGAATTACGAAAAAATGATTTGGACCTTCGGAGATAATTTTATATGAACTCTATTGCAATTATTCGCAAGAAAAAAAAATCATCATGGATTAGTTGTCAGAGTATAACTGCCAATCTGGAACAGATGTATAGAATTGCTTTCCCAGACTCCAAAATCCGGATTTTTCACACTGATACCAGTATGAATCAGTATGAAACTGGACAAGTTGCCAATGAAATTTTTGATTATCACCCTGAAAAAATTGTTTTTATTGACCATCATCCGCATCCAGGATTTTTATTGAAATCTCTTGATCTTTTGTACGACGAAAACCGACCAGAGTTCTATTTTCATGTTTATGGAGATTTTACCCTTAAACCCTCCGATTGGCTTGAAGTTGAACACATACTGCAAAAGGCGCAAACAACATTTTTTTGTGCCTCCGAAAGACAGGTTAAACTCATTAGCAGTTTTATCAATTCCGACGACGATAACAAAAAAAGCATCCACTACCTGCCATTTCCTGTAAATAATGATGTCTTCTATTTTGATTCCACCAATAGGGAGGAAATCAGAAAAGAGCTGGGGATCGGCAAGGATGATTTCATGTTCCTCTATACTGGAAGACTTTCAATTCAAAAAAATGTATTACAGCTTATCTCGATCTTCGGTTTTCTTCAGGAATACAATATTTCCAGAAAATCACATTTAATAATTGCCGGCGGTGTTGATGATATAGGAATACCATATATCGGTGAAAGTGGATTTCCCGGAAGTTTTTTTACCACTTTTTCGAACGTACTTGAAAATAAAATCCTCCACAAAAACAGCAAGTATATTCAATATGCAGGGAATCTGGAAAATGAGAAATTAAGAGAAATCTATAATGCCGCAGACTGCTTTATAAGTCTCAGCACCCATAATGACGAGGATTTTGGAATGTCACCAGCCGAGGCAATGTGTTCAGGATGTCCACTGCTTCTTTCGGATTGGGCCGGTTATGCGTCCTTTGAAACAATTAATAAAAACGCATGCAAACTGATTCCTGTAGATATACAAAATAAGATGATCCTTCCGATTTTCGGTTTCGCCATAAAAGCGATGATTACAACATTAAAAAATTCGTACAATCAGGAAAAAAGAAAACAAGACGCGAAACATGCTGCAAATTCACTCTCAATTGAAAAAGTTGCAATAAAGCTAAGAGAGTTTCATGAAAAAACTCCTCCACACTTTGATTCATTCAACACTCTTCTGGCAAAACTTCATGCGGCTTATATTTCAAATAAAAAAGCACCTTTCAAGGGAGAAAATGGATTTTCACATCTTTTTAAAGAGATTTATTCTTCATACTTCAACCAGGAGTGGCAAGATGAGAAGTAAAGAGAATATTCACCAACTAATTAAAAAATATCTTTTCGAAAAAAAAGAGGAAAAAAAATCATTGAGTAGCAACATACGGCCTTGGAACATGCAACCATGGGACATGATGAAATCATCAGTTCAAGATGAATTGCATCGAATAAATCCACACACAAACCATTACCATTCAAAACTGCGTACCGTATTTCTTTTGTCCATGAAAGATGTCGACCTCCTAAACTCTGTTTCCTTTGTACTTATAAGGGATGGATCTTTCTCCCTGATGAATTTTTTTCGATTACATCCTGTCCCCGGAACAATTAAAACAACTTTCATTATTAACAGGGATTTGGCTTATTTCGTTCCAAAAGAATGGAAAAAACAAGTCGCCATCTATTCAACCCATTTAAATTTCCATTCAAATGAAGTTTGTAATAATCCTGATGAAATAATATTAACAGGTGTAATGGACAAATTTCAGGCATCTGAACGGTATCTGGAAGAGATTTTAAATGAAATAAAAGCAAAATACGGGAAAAAGCTTGAACATATGTCCATAAAATGTCTTTCTTGCTATAACCCAAATTACAAAGACCATGATGGATACTTTTTTAAATATGTAGCGAAGTTAGTGAAGATACTGGGAACAAAAATAGAATATATCAACTGGAAAGATATTGAAGATCGAAACTTCAAACGAACAGTCTTTCTTGATTTGAACGAATCAAAAGTTCTCTATTCTGGAAGTTTTATTGTTCATGGGCTGTTATCAAGAGGTGCTCTCCCGTTTAGGTATGACGGAAATTCAAAAACCAATCAGGATACTCCGGACAAAGTAACCATTGTATCTGAATCTGTATATCACAAATATCGAATTACCGATTCATTTCCAGAAGATTACCACTCCATCAGAAACGAGATAGAATCAAAAATCGCCGTCTTTAACAAACTGAAATTCACAAAAGAAAGTAACACCGCTAAAAAAACAGACGTCCACTTCAATTCAATTCATTCCAATTTGAAAAGCTTTGCCTCTGACCTTGGACTTTTTGTGGCACAAAACAAAACACTGTAATTAGTTTGCCACCTCAACATCCTCATCAGAATCGAGTACCTTTAGCCCGACAACCTTCATGAATTGTTCCGATTGAGAAAGACAGAGCGAATGCTTCAAAACTTCCTCTGCATCAGAACATGCATGAATTTCAATACCTGATTTTATCTCCACTGGAATTTCAATAAGGTCTTTTACATTCTTCTTTGGAATAAGAACAGTCTTCACACCCGCTTGCCTGGCGGCCAGAAGTTTTTCCTTGAGACCTCCAATTGGAAGAACACGTCCTCTCACAGTAACCTCTCCAGTCATCGCCACATCAGGATAAACCTTGAGTCCTGTAATTGCAGAAGTCAACGCAGTCACTATTGTAACACCGGCACTTGGTCCATCCTTCGGAGTTGCACCTTCAGGAACATGAATGTGAATGTCATGCTCTGCATACCATTTTGGATCCACTCCAAGACGATCGCTTATGGAACGAACATATGAAAGAGCTGCCTTGGCAGATTCCTGCATTACCTCTCCAAGCTTTCCAGTTATGGAAAGATTTCCTTTTCCCGGAAAAGTCACAACTTCAATATGAAGAAGCTCCCCTCCGACAGATGTCCATGCAAGTCCATTAACAAGACCTACTTGCGCCTCATCCTCAATATCCTTGTCTTCAAACTTGGAAGGCCCGAGATATTTCTTTAAATGCTTTGGAATAATCTTATATTCCCTGCCCTCGGCAATCTCCTTGGTCACGATATCAGTGGCAATTTTTCTGGCGACGGTATTCATCAGCCGCTCCAACTCCCTGACACCAGCTTCCTTTGTATATCCCTTGATTATTCCGGTAATGGCCTTGTCGTTCATCTTAAAACCAAATTTCTTAAGACCATTGTTCAAAACAGCTTTTCTTAGTAAATAGTTCTTACCAATCTGAAGCTTTTCGTACGGCGTATATCCTGGAAGTGTGATAATCTCCATCCTGTCCTTGAGAGGGGACGGAATTCTGTGAATATCATTTGCCGTCATAATGAACATAACCCTGGAGAGGTCATATTCCACCTCAATGTAATGATCCACAAAGTTTTTATTTTGTTCAGGGTCTAAAACTTCAAGCATTGCAGAGGCCGGATCTCCTCTGAAGTCACTGGACATTTTATCAATTTCATCAAGAAGAATCAGTGGATTTGATGACTTCGCACGCTTGATGGCATTTATAATCTTACCAGGCATGGCACCAACATATGTTCTCCGATGCCCCCTGATTTCCGCTTCATCTCTTACACCACCCAGAGAAATCCTCGCAAAATTTCTTCCAAGTGCCTCGGCCAGAGAACGTCCAACAGATGTTTTTCCAACACCGGGAGGACCAACCAGACAAAGAATGGTTCCCTTGCCTTCTCCTTCTTCAAGAAGATTTCTTACTGCGAGATATTCCACTATTCTGTCTTTTACGTCATTAAGACCGTAATGATCCCTGTCAAGAACTCCACGGCAATGGTTGACCGAATTATCATCTTTTGTAACTTCATCCCATGGAAGAGTGACCATCCAATCCACATAATTTCTCACCACGGCTGACTCGGCAGACATTGGCGACATGGACTTCAACTTTCCAATCTCCTTTCTAACTTTTTCACGTGCCTCTTCAGGCATCAACTTGGCGGCCAGCTTGTCTTCCATTTCCTGAATCTCACTTCTGGCATCGTCTTTCTGTCCCAACTCCTTCTGAATGGCATTCATCTGCTCATTCAAATAATATTCCTTCTGTGATTTTTCCATCTGGCTCTTGACCTGATTTCTAATCTTCTTTTCAACATTGATAATCTCAATCTCTCCCTGCATTTTCTCAAGAAGTTTATGAAGACGATCCTCCAACTCAACAGCTTCGAGAATTTCCTGTTTCTCCGCAATTTTCATTGCAAGATGGGCAACGATTATGTCTGCCAGACGAGATGGATCATTTATGGATGAAATACTCATGAGAAGTTCCGGTGGAATTCTCTTGTTGATTTTCACATATTGCTCAAAAGTATTCTTGATACTTCTTGTTACGGCCTCAAGGTTTATACCGCTTGAAATTTGCGACTGACATTGTTCAACTGTCGCAATGTAGCCGCGATCAGAGTCCTCGAATTCCATAATTTTAGCACGAAATTTTCCCTCGATAAGAACCTTTACAGTGTTATCCGGAAGACGGAGCATCTGAATAACATTTACAACTGTTCCCACATTGTAAACATCCTTGCTTTCAGGATTCAGGATACTGGCATCCCTCTGGGTAACAAGAAAAAGTTCATTGTTTTTCTTTACCGCCTCTTCCAACGCAGCAATAGACTTTTCCCTTCCAACAAACAGCGGAATAACCATGTGTGGAAAAATAATAACGTCTCTAAGTGGCAATAATGGGAGCTTGAAAATCGTGTCTTTGTTATCCGGCATGTAACCTCCTGTACCAAGCCTGATCGGAACCCTTAAGGTCTTCATTCTGAAAATCCTTTTCCAAGAGGTTCCTTTAATATAATTATGACTTAAATTCAGACTTCGATCAAAAAAAAAGCCTAGGAGATTATTTCCTAAGCTTTTTTTATTTAAAATATTTTTTCTGTCTTTTCAGTCTGTTACTCTTTACTTGAAGCGTTATAACAGGGTCACAAATAAACGCTACGAAGCATTTTCTATACCATTTTTTTCCTTAACATCTGCTTTTACTGACTGTGGCATATTGCGTGGACCTTCTTGCAACAATGGCCTTCCTTTTCCAATAATAGAATCATAGGTAACAATAACCTTGTTAATCTTCTCGTTGGAAGGAATATCATACATCACATCAAGCATTGTCTGTTCAAGAATTGCACGAAGCCCCCTGGCCCCGGTTTTCTTTTCAATGGCAATTTTAGCAACCTCTATGAGAGCATCCTCATGAAATTCAAGCTCAATTCCATCATACTCAAAAAGTTTTGAGTATTGTTTGGTAATGGCGTTTCTAGGCTTTGTTAAAATTTGAACCAAAGCCTCTTCATCAAGTTCTTCGAGCATGGCATTTACTGGAAGTCTCCCGACAAATTCAGGAATAAGTCCAAACCTGTAAAGATCCTCAGGCTCAATTCCTCCAAGCTTTTCAACGATTGATTTCTCGGCCGTTTTCTTTTCTGAAACCAACCCCATTGGTCTTTTGGTAAGCCTTTTTTCGATAATCTTATCCAGACCACCAAATGCACCTGCACAAACAAAAAGAATATTACGTGTATTGACCTGTAAAAATTCCTGTTGTGGATGTTTTCTTCCACCCTTTGGAGGAACAGAAGCAATCGTTCCCTCTACAATCTTCAAGAGTGCTTGCTGGACACCTTCTCCAGACACATCACGAGTGATGGATGGATTCTCTGTTTTACGGGCAACCTTATCAATTTCATCAATATAAATAATTCCCCTCTCCGCTCTTTCAATATCATAATCACAGTTTTGTAACAGAGAGAGAATAATATTTTCAACATCCTCTCCAACATAGCCTGCCTCTGTCAGAGAAGTCGCATCTGCAATGGCAAATGGAACATTTAAAAACTTTGCAAGAGATTGTGCCAAAAGAGTCTTCCCGCTACCTGTCGGTCCGGCAAGAAGGATGTTTGACTTTTGAAGTTCAACCTCATCCACCTTGTTTTTTCTACCATTGACATACTGTTGATGCGAAATTCTTTTATAATGGTTGTGAACAGCAACTGAAATAATTTTCTTTGCACGCTCCTGACCGATAACATATTGATCCAGATGAACTTTGATTTCATAGGGCTTTGGAACCTTGTCCAAGGCAACCTTCGAAGTTGATTTCGACTGATCTTCAAAAATAATATCATTACATAATTCCACACACTCATCACATATATAAACTCCGGGCCCTGCAATAAGTTTGCTGACCTCTTTCTGTGATTTTCCGCAAAAATTGCAATGAAGAGTCGTTCCAAAATTTTTATCACGCACCATTGTTAATCCTTATTTTAAGAAACGTATAAAATCAATTTCTTATCGGTCTGTCAAAGATATCACTTTAGAACAAAGTCTCATCCACTAACTGTCAGTTTGTTTCTTTTTTTCAAGAATGGAATCAATGAGACCAAAATTCTTTGCATCTGTCGGCGACATGTAATTATCCCTATCTGTGATTTTGGACACCTCAGCAAGGGCCTTACCACTATGTTTTGCATAAATATTGTTTAGCTGACCCTTTAAATCCAGGATTTCATTGGCCTGAATCCGAATATCTGAACACTGTCCTCCAGCTCCACCCATGGGTTGATGAAGCATGATCCGACTATGTGGAAGAGCGTGCCTAAAGCCTTCTGTTCCGGCACATAGAAGAAGTGACCCCATTGACGCCGCCAAACCCACACAATATGTATATACGGGACAAGTAATCAGATTCATTGTGTCATAAATTGCCAATCCAGCGTAAACACTTCCGCCAGGACTATTTATATAAAAATTGACTGGTGCCTCCGCATCATCCTGCTCCAAAAAAAGCATCTGCGCCACAATCAAATTGGCCACAACATCATTGATCTGAGTACCCAAAAAGACAATTCTATCCAAAAGAAGTCTTGAATAAATGTCATATTGGCGTTCTCCTCGCGCTGTTTGCTCAATAACAATCGGATTAGGAATATAATTCATAATTTCCTTCATCAAAACTCCCTTTTGGTTATCAATTTCAAGTATTAAACTTTTCGTCAAATACTAAGAATTACTTTAGGTACCATGTGACTTTTGATATCTTAATAAAAAGAAATTTACCTACTGTAAGGTTCGGGACAAAATAAAAAATGACACTTGATCAAATCACTCTTTATATTCAACAAAACGTCCAATATGCACCATTTATCATTTTTGGGCTTTTGCTACTGGCAGGATTAAACCTTCCGGTTTCTGAAGATATCATGCTCTTTATTTCCGCCAATCTTGCAGCAAAATATCCTGACCACACAATTGTGCTATTTGCTGGAGTTTTCATGGGTGCCTACCTCAGCGATATAATTGCCTATTCAATGGGGCGATTTTTCGGTCCAATGATACTCTCCCCACCAGAACAAATACACTGGGAGAAAAGACAGCAGATAAAGGAAAAACTTCAAAATCATCCGTTGATCGGGGAAATACTTGCAGACTTGCTCATTGCCGCAATTATTTTTCTGCATGAATTGAAAATCTTCATTAAACATTTTTTAATCAAACTATTCGATCAAAGAAGAACGGAAAAAATCCGACACTATATGCATAAATACGGCATTATTGCCCTGATTGTAGGACGTTTTATCCCATTTGGTGTTCGAAACGGAATCTTTATAACCTGCGGTGTAAGTAAAGTCTCCATTCCAAAATTCATGGGATCTGACTTGGTTGCATGCACCGTATCATCCGTCACTTTTTTCAGCCTTTACTACCATATCGGCCCGTCCATGATTGAATATGTAAAGAAATTAAACATTATTATCTTTAGTGTTTTCACCATTTTCATAGTGGCATTCATCATCTACAGAAAATTAAAAAAAAAGGCTGTTAAAAACACAACCTGCAACACCTGACGCATTGCACTCACTCATAAACGTGGTAAAAATTTCACGTTTACACTGTGTATTATTTTTTTATTCTTGAACATATGCACATGCTTCAGTAAATATGCGCATGGGTTGTTGATTACAAACGGTCAGTACCGGGTAATCAGTTATAAATTTTTTTAACGTGGATAAACAAAAAAATGAGCGACACAAACAACAACATTATTTCCTTTGACCGGTATAAAACCATGTACGATCGATCGGCAGAGGAGAAATGTTTCAAGGAATATCTTGAGATCCTCACATTCAGTGAATTAATTGCTGAATCAAATGAAGTCATGAGAGAACTGAGAAAAGGAAATATAAGCAAAGAGCTGACTTTTCGCTCACGTCTTATCTTAAAAGAATTTGAACTACGAATTGGCTCCACTCCAAGGAACGAAAAAATATCCGAAATTGTCGAAAATAATATCCTGAATTTAAGCGACCACCTACAACAGTTTTGAGGCAACTTCTGAAAGTTCCGACCTCTCTCCCACTCTAAGATTGGTGTGACCTGCAAGCTTTTCACCCTTCAGACAATCCACACAATAAGCAAGGCCATTATTAACTGAATCAAGATACGGGCTGTCTATCTGTTCACAGTCACCTGTTAAAACAATTTTTGTTCCATCTCCGGCCCTTGTGACGATTGTTTTAACCTCGTGTGGTGAAAGATTCTGAGCTTCATCAATAATAAGATATTGGTTTGGTATTGTTCTTCCCCTGATATAGGTCAGAGGTTCAACATGAAGAAGTCCCTGGTTGATAAGCTCCTCCCAGGACGAATGCAATCCACGCTGTTGTCCAAAAAGAAAATCCATATTATCAAAAATAGGCTGCATCCATGGTGCCAGTTTTTCATTAACATCACCTGGAAGATATCCCAAATCCTTTCCCATCGGCTGCACCGGACGGGAAACCAAAAGACGATGAAAAACCTCTTCATTAATTGTTTTTTCAAGACCGGCCGCAATCGCAAGAAGCGTCTTTCCAGTTCCGGCCTTTCCGGTAAGTGTTACAAGTTTCACTTCATCATTCAAAAGAGCATCAAAAGCAAATTGTTGCTCTGTGTTCTTGGGATAAATTCCCCACACACCTTCCCTGATCGGAATAAGCGGGACTATTCCCTTTTTATCCAAGGAAAATCTGCCCAAAATTCTGTGGCGATCATTTCCCTTTTCACAGACAATCAGATATTCGTTCGGACCTATTCCCTCATGTTCCTTTTCAGAAAGTGGCAGAAATCTTTCCTTTTCGAAGCTCTTTAATTTCTGAATATCAACCTCATAAATCCTGTTTCCTGTATAGAGGTTATCGATGGTCACATTTGTCGGACCGTAATCCTCGGCCGGAACCTCAAGAATATCGGCCTTCAATCTTAGATTGATATCTTTTGAGATAAGAGTTACTTTTTTGCCTGTTTCCTTGAGGGCAAGTGCTGATGAAAGAATCCTGTTATCGGGAATATTCAAATCAATAACATTATCGTACTTACCCTTGAGCTTCATATCAACGGAGATAATAAGCCTGCCACCACTTTGGAGGGATACTCCCTTGGAAAGCGGCCCCTGACTTCTAAGATCATCAACAATTCTGGAAAAGTACCTGGCGTTACGGCCATTTTCACTCTGGTCTTTTTTGAAACGATCAAGTTCCTCCACAACAATCAGTGGAATAAAGACCGTATTTTTTCCAAACCGGTTAATAGCTGTTGGATCAAATAACAGAACGTTTGTGTCAAGAACAAAAAACTTTTCCAATTAAAACCTCCATTATTCCATGCAGGTATAATTATACATTACTGAATCAAGGTTCAAAGGAAAAATTAAACAAGCTCAGATAAATCAGGCCACGTTTTCCCGGTTGCTCCTTGTATTTGGTACCAAGCTCCACAGTATAAAAACCTGCGGTAAGTCTGAATATCCACAGATCAATTGTCGCCCCATAGCTGACATATCCGGCATTCCAACCTGCATGAACACGAATTCCCGGGCTGCTTAAAATCCCAAAATCAAAACCCAAATGCACTTTTCTTCCAAAATCGATATCCTCACTCAAAGGATGAAGATCGAATGAGAATGTATAATCAAAGAAACCAAAATCCTGGGAGAATGCCGTTCCCCAGTTAACACGCATGTCCTGTTTGGGAACCTTCTTGGTTCCACCCCTGTGTTTATATCGTGTATCGCCGATGTCCATGATGGAAAATCCCATCGAAATATCGCTGTTTTGAGTTGCATACATCATTTGTGTTCCAGCATCAACACCCCAAGCCTCACCCTCGCCGTAGCCAAGCTGATCGCGAATCTTGGAGAAATCATTATTGTCTGGATTCGCAATGGCATTTAGGATTTTTGTACCAAAAAAATCAAAATCTTCAACCAATGCACTTCTGTTGATATGTTTCACAGCAAGACCGACTGAAGTGCGAGGCCCTGTAATCCGATGCCATTTGTGATGACGAAAAACCCTTTTCCCACCATCACCGAAACTATGAGCGTAACCTGCGACAAAACCGCGATCATAAAGATATTCCATTGAAAGAACCGGATGGATGGCATTTCTTAAAATAAAGCTATTGCTGAGTGACGCAAAAAGGGACAATCCGAAAGACTCCATTTTAATTGATGGAAAAATACCTGCATGAAGATAGATTGGAAAACCCATGACCCTTTCCGCAATCTTGGCCGCATCGTTATCCGGAAAATCCTTGAAGCGGTCCTGATCCTCCTGATCCATTACACTCGTCAATCCGATATCTGGGTTGAACGTGCTAATACTCACACCGTGATGTGATCCAAGAGCACCGGGGTTGTAAAACAGGGTGTATTCATCATCGGCAAGTGCGGTAAAAGCATCGCCCCTAAGAAGTGCCTGCGGGCTTCTTCCAAGATAATGGATTTCCTTTGCCGGCAAAACCGGGCAACAAAGAAAAATGAATAGGAAAACAATAATCGTTTTAAGCATCATTTAAACAAAAATTCATACATGTACAGATAATAAGTCTGCAAATTATCGGACCCTGAAGCAGTATCAGTCACAGCTTCTGCCACACAGTTGGTGTAACTCAACATCGTGTTTACATCACCCATACCGCTTTTAGCTAAAAGCATCTGACCGGCCCTATCATTAACACCATCATTACCACCAGTACTCAGAACAGTCGAAAGATTGGCGAGATCATCTCCTGTAAAGCTGCTAATAACCTCGCCCAGGGTCTGTCTGAAGGTGTTTAAAAAAACCACTCCCTTGCAAAGGCGCTGAACAATATCAGCATCACCGGAAAGATTATTATTAAGATCACCACCATCGGAATCCTCCAGATCGGGATGTCCGTCATCATCCGGTTTTGAATTACATGCATTTCCTGCCGGAAATGGGTTAGCGTTTATAAATGCTTCAATTGTAACACCGAGAGTATTCAAATTAATGGCATTTTTGTAATTTATAAAACAGTTATTACCGTAGGTTCCTCCCCCCTTCACTCCGGCAGAGGCATTGCCGTAATATCTGACAAACGTACCAATTGCCGCCATGGACATATACATAAGCTGTATATTTATATCCAGGGCATCCGATGCTAAAAAATAATTAGATCGTTCATCCGATGTTGGCTCTGTTGTCTTTAAAATTCCCCCGGCGTAAAGCAGAATATCAATCGCCTCAAACATGCTATTCATGGCAATTGCGTTTGACTTTTTAATAACGGCAGAAGATGTAAAATTTGTGAAGCTGCCCCAAACGATGTTTGTTGTGAGCTTGGGAAAATCTGTTGCAAACAAGGTCGGCTCGTCGAATCCCGCCTTACATGCGTAAGCGGATGCCAGGGTTTTCAGATACATTGCATTTTTCTGTCGCCTTCCGATCAGCTCAAGACATTCAATTGCCTCGTCACATTTTCTACTTGAAAGAAGAATATTGGCGTGCAAAATCGCATCCTCGACCACATCGTCGTCGGATTTTGAACCACAACCAAGAAGCAAAACCGAGAACACAAACAGATTAAAAATAATGGTTATAGCGGTATACTTTCTCATAAACTTATCCTTGGATAAACCCACTCAACTATAAGTATGACCGTTATAAGAGGGAAAAATTAGATGGAAAAAAAGACCGCTATAAAGAGGATCATTTAACTACTTGATAAAATTTATAAGCTTTTCTATCGCCAGAGCAAAACGATCGGGTTTTAAAACCATTGAAATACGGGCGAAATTCTTTAGTCCAAAATCGGTGCCGGGAACAATAACCACCCCGGTCTTCTCAATCAATTGTTCACAAATTTCAAAAGAATAATCCACATCATCTTTTTTATTTGTACAAAAACGCTCCATTACTGGAAGTTTTGAAAAATCCAACATGAAATAAAAAGCTGAATCTGTCTCATACCATGCTCTTTCAAGCGATGCCTCAGCGAGGGCCTTTTTCAAAATTTCCGAATTGGTTTTTAGCTGCTCCATCATTGGAGCGAGAAAGTTTTTCATTTGAAAAAAATCGTATCGGCTAAGTGCCTTTTGTATGAGCGAATTGGAACCGGAACTCGTTTGCCCCTGGAGTTTTGCCATGTTTTTTATAAGTTCTTTTTGGGCCACACACCAGCCAATTCTAAGACCGGTTGAAGCAAGACTTTTGGAAATACCGTGAACAATTGCCGTTCTTTTCAAAAGCTCCGGATAAAACTGGTAGAAATATTTTGGAGTTTTTTCCCTGTAGGCAAGTTCAAAATAAATTTCATCGCTGATAATCATCAACTCCGGATGTTTTTTCATCAACTCGCCAAAACTTTTCATCCACTCATCACTGTAGCAAATTCCTGCCGGATTACTTGGACTGTTAACAACTATTGCCCTGGTTTTATCGGTGATTTTTCTTTCAATATCCGCAACAGAGGGGATAAACCCTCCCTCTTTTTCAGGATTCACCTCAACTGGTTTTCCACTGAACATCCTGATCATCTGGGGGTAGGAAATCCAATAGGGTTTCATGAGAATGACTTCCTCATTTTCATCAATCAGACAGGCCAGAATGTTGGTGAGAACATGCTTTCCACCGTTACCGATCAAACAACCATATTCTCCATCAAAAGAAATATTTCTGGTCGTTGCAATATAGTCCATGATTTTTTTTCCAAGCTCGGGAAAACCGGCGACGGGACTATATTGGAAACTTTTGATATCCGATATTGAGTCTCTTATATTTTCTATAAAATCATCAGGAGGACTCTCAGGCAATTGCCCCGCAGTCAGATTGAAAATCTCCTTTCCATCCGTGGCCAGTTGATTTGCCATGGTGTTAAGTTTCAGAGTCACGCTTTCCGTAAGTGATGCCACCCTTTTGCTTATGAACATATCTCACCTTTATGTTGTGTCAGATATTTCTCAACAACAACAGGAACAAATTTGGAAATATCACCACCCCATTTAAATGCCTCTTTCACCATTGTTGAGGAAATGAAATAAAACTTTCCCCCGGTCATCAAAAAGACCGTCTCAATATCCGGAAAAAGGTGGTAGTTCATTGAAGCAATCTGTGATTCGCTGTCAAAATCACCTGTTGGACGAAGGCCTCTTATAAGGCAACTTATATTGTTTCTTCTTGCATAATCAACGACAAGTTCATTACATGTTTCAACTTTTATATTTGGATTATCCTTGAAAAGTTCGTCGAGCATATCCTTCCTCTGCTTCCCGGAAAAAAGAGGTTTTTTAGTTGGAGATATGGCCAAAAGAATCACCACTTCATCAAAAATCCGAAGAGCACGTTTTAAAATATCATAGTGTCCATTTGTAAACGGATCAAAACTTCCGGCATAAATGGCCCTTTTTTTCTCTGCCACTTTCACACTCCTTTCCAAGTTTCTTTTTGTGTACTGAAAGAAGGGTAGAAAGTAAATAAAAAACGCGAATCAGGAGTCAATAACGACAATGTAACTTGTACCTTGAACAAAGGATTTTATCACACGATCCCCGTATGTTTCCCATCTTGAAAACGTCAAACCCTTTTGACGATCAGATTCGATCCACGAACGCCCCTTGAACCATGTCACGCCCTCCAGAATCTTCTTGGTGAAAAGAATATAAAGTTCCCGCATTTCATAGGGAGGATCGAAAAATAAAATTGTATTTTTTTGTTTCTCTTCATCCCATTTTCGATATTCTGTATGAAAATGCTCAATCCAGCTTTCAAAGGTAGAAGTCTTTATAAAAAATGCGGTTTTATTGTTTTTTACTCTTTTTAAATAACTTTCCAGATTCTTTTGAAGTATCGAGATTACCTTGTGATCAGACTCAATAAAAAAACTATAATCAGCACCACGCGATGCCGCCTCCAGGCCCATGGCCCCGGTTCCTGAACAAATATCAATAAACGTCTTTCCGCTCATATCCTGAAAGGAATCAAATACCCGCCTCCTAAGAAGTACTGAAGTAGGACGAATATAATCACCTTCCGGTACTGCTAAATTCATCCCCTTAGCCTTGCCGCCAAGGATCATAACAGACATAAAATCTCCTGACAGAGTGCTATCAACCGGCCTTGCGAACCTTTTCAGTGCCAGCACTATCCAATGGAACCGAAAATCTGATTCCATGGCCAAGCTCTATCGCAAACCCTTCCTGCTCATTAACAACCAAATGAATTTCCTGGCCGCCAACTGTAAAATTAAGCTTCAGATTCATCTGACCTGAAACGGAAAAGTTCATCTCGGTTTGCGCATCATGAGATACACTCTGGACTGAATGTGTCGCTTTCTGTTGTTCCTTTTGGATCGGAACCACATTATCAACAACAGTAGATGTCGGTTCCTCCTGAATTTCCTGGACAGGATCATCAACAAATACTTCAGTCGCTTCAGGATCAGACTTTTCCACGGTTGGCTCTTGAACTTCTTCGAACTGGACTTCTTCGAACTGAACATCCTCTCGCAAAGTTTCCTTCGCTCCCTCCTGCATCTCCTGATCAACATCTGCTTGCAATTCATTTTCCGTGATCTCACTGGAGTCGACTTTCAGGTCTTCGGAATGTTCCTCACTACCATCTTCAACGAATTCTTTTTCCAAACTCTCGATTTCACTCATAATGTCTTCAAGTTCAGAATCGTTGAAATTCTGGTCTGTTCCAGCTTGCCCACTTTTCTTCTCTTCCATGGTGTACCCCTTAAAAAAAATTTATTTTGTCAATTCTTTTACAGACAAAAGAGCATACGCTTCAAGTCGCCTATCGAACTTTTATTGAAATTCTTTAGATTAAATAACATGGAGGCAAAATTGTCGTCATTACAACCACTAACCTCGATAAACTTTTTTTATTTCATCAAGGATCGTCATTAACATTATTGGATTTTTTAATGACAAACGCGCCAATTTCAAGGTAAAAGTTTCGGTCTTGGGAATCTTGATTACAAACACGCATTAGGGAAGTATTTTTTGAACAAAAGTGGCCTTAAGCTAAATTCATGGCTTGATATACTTGGCGGGTCCGATACTATTACGTCCTGTAAAACATCAACGGATACAGCTACGACTACGGCCCCCCACCCCCCTTGCGATATGAAAAATATGCTACTGGAAAATTTTCTGGTATCTGGTTGGAAGGGTGAAAGTCTCATCTCCAAATCAGCACTTAATATAAAAAACATTATCAATGAACTCATACCTGATGCGCAAAAGCTCTTTCAAACAGCGGACGGACTTAACCGATCATTGAAACTGGCTATTTTCAATGAATTTGCCTCCTATGTGAAAGACCATCCTTCAAAAAACGGAACTCCTGAAAATTATCTTGAATTTTGGAAGAACATCCGTTGCAAAAACTCACCATACGAGGAATACCTTAAGGAATTCATTACTGTTTATTCGTTTCGTGCAGTCATTATTTATCTTTTCAAAATACGTTTCATCGTCAAACTTTGTGAAGCATTGGACATAACTCCCGAGGAAAAAGATCTGCTTAATCCAAATTCTTTTTTCCACAGAAAGTTTAAAAAGAACAGCTCCACAGAACTCATGTGTGAATCACTCCAGGTCAATCAATATAGCTGGTACCGTCCATCCGAACCATACAGGAATAAAATCAGCAAACTTGCACATAATTTCCATCTGATATCCATCACGGAAATGATGAAAATTTGTACATACAATCAGACTGACAAATTCAAGGACCAGAATTATTCACATACTTTTTCACAAAAAAACTTTGGACTTTTTCTAAACACACTTTTTATTTTTCTCCCATATTGGTTGAATAACAAAAACTATCCCAAAACATTGAAACAAAATAGCATACCCGACATTTTGAGCTGTAAATTCACAGGAAACTGGCTCACGTCACTCACACTCTCTCATTGGGTGGCACAAGAGCAAAATATTCAGGAAAAATGGAACCTCTGGAGTGAGCTGATTTGTCCCAATTTCGTCGGAAACAAATTTACCGACGGAACTTTCGTAAAACTTTGTCACGAACTTCAGTTTTTAACCTTTATGGTTCAAATTGCCATTCGAAAGAATATGCCAGCACAAAATTTCATTTGCAAGGTCATGAAGGAAAAATACAAACTTGCAGCAGAAGACGTGTGGAACGGGCAAATGACAATGTTTTCCAACCAGGAAGAAACAAACACTGAACTACTATATGATAGAACATTTTTAAACCTGACAGATCTCCCAAAAACCAATCCCCACCACTTTGTACTCTCTAAAATTCAAAGCGAATTCAAGACGCTAAAAGATTATGGATATCTGTTATTGATGACCAATCAAAACCTCTTGGTTCCAAGTCAGTCTGAAAAAATCAAACAACTTTTGGAAGAGTTTAAAATAGTTACAAATTTTAATTTCGAAAATCTCAAAGGAAAAGGTAAAATACCATCCAACCTGTACGTTCTAACGCGAAGAAATTCAAACTCCACAAAGAAAAACGGCTTGAACAAATTTTGTGAATATTTACCTTCAACAAGAAAAGATGTGTGCCACACCTTTCGCTTTAATGGTGAACTGGCAAGTTTTCATAATTTTTCCGTTATCGCACATGAAATCGAAAAATTTTTCATAAATACCAAAAGCAACTCAACTCCTCCAATCTTCCAACGGGAATTCTCTGAAAACATATCTCTTGAATTCTACCAGGACGCAATTGTTGATGGGAAATTACTACACTCATCGTCCGATAACCAAGGGCACATTACACATCCGAGTTTCTTTAAAAATCTCATTAGTTCCTGCATATATTTCAATCATTTCTTCAAGATTGAAAACATCAATGATAGTAGACATGTCGATTCAAATAAAGACAGTCTTACCTCTGGTTTTTTGGGTGTTAACCTCAGAAAAGAGGAAAAGTATCCAATCATACTGATTGTTAACGTAACAGACCCATTACAAATAAAGCTTGAAATGATTCAATCATCCTCTTTTCAGGCAACTCTCGAAGAATACGGAACAGCATTTTTTCATTACTATGGTCTGATTCCAAAAACAATGGATATCAATATTGATCTGTTCAGGGAATTCTTTAATTCCCCGATCGGACGACAGATCATCCAGCTTTCTCTTACCGGTTTCACTAAAATCAAGTCAAAACTTAAGACTCTTCTTATACCGAAATTTTTCTCACTGCCAACAATGATCCCCGGGGAACAATCAAAGCAACTTTCCATTTTTCAAATGAAACCTGAAGAACTCAAAGCCAGTCATCCTGAAGTCATCGAAAATGTCTTCAACACCACACTAAATACCATTGAGGTTCTTAAAAGCAGATATCCATTTTATGTGGCATCAAAACTTCTCTCATTCAAGCATACAATCTCGAAAATTATTGAAGACTTCAAGGACCATACAAAAGATCATGTGGATTACCAAAATCCAATCATTCTTGAACCTGTATTAAAACTTGAAACCCATAATATCTACCCGAATAATCCTGAAATCTATATCGATTTCAATATTTCCAATCCAAAGAAACTTAAACAATCCATGTCTGAAAGTATCCTGCGAAACAACACAGAAACACCATATATCGAATTATGGTCCAAGGAACAGGTTCTTGTGAAGATATTTTCCGAGCCGGAAATTCTGAATTTTATCCATTTTATTCTAAGTTCCACTCACGGAACTCCAATTTCAACCATTCTTCAACATCTAAGCATACCAAGGATTGAAGAACTTAAGTCGGTTATTAATAATTACAGATTTATGAAATCGACAATAAACAACCTACATAAGAAAACAACCGAACTGATTTCCTCAATCATCACAGAACAAATTTCCTTCCAAGACAAATAAATTTTGTCTTTGGCCAGTGTGGCGTCAGATACTTTTTAGGGATACAATAATACAAGTAGTTATAAGCGAAGGGGTTTCGGTGACCGGTAAACTTGATTTAATCAATCTTCACAAGAATATTTATACTCACATGAAAAAAAAAGCCCTTAGCCACGAGGGAGAGCTTTCTGATGAATTACTACAGTATCGCAAGGATCAGATAAGATTCTCAAAAAGACCATTCAAATCGTCAAGCGTGGCGAAACTTCTTCAAGCTGTTAAAATCTCAAAAATAGTCTATCTTGGCGACTTTCACACTTTTGACCAGGCCAGCAGAAACCTTGAACGCCTGTTACGTGCACTTGTCAAAATGAATAACAAACTCACACTTGGGGTGGAATTTGTTCATGAACAAAACCAGAACATAATTGACGATTTTCTGGACAATAAAATATCCGAAGTGGAATTTCTGGAATCAGTGGACTACAGGGAATCCTGGCGTTTTCCATGGAATCATTACAAAATTTTCTTCGATATCGCACGGAAATATTCACTCAAAGTCATTGCCCTGAATTCAGACGGAACTTTGGCCCAAAGGGATAAAATGGCATCACGGCTTATTACAAACCACTTGAAAAATCATTCAAGCGATATCCTGTTGGTTCTGTTCGGGGAATATCATATCGTTCCCGACAAGCTGCCGCTTCAAACTACCATTATGCTCGGCACATCAATTCGTCAGACAATAATTCATCAAAATCTTGATGAAGTTTATTGGAAACAAAATAAAGATGGAAATAAAAAGGGACAAATCATATGTTTTTCCGAATCAGAATTCTCCCTTCAAAGCTCCCCACCGTGGATTAAATATGAAAGTATGAATTATTGGTATGAAAATCTTTTGGACGATCCTGAATTTGACGTTCATGAATCAATAATGGAAACCGGTTCAAAAACACTTTCAAGCACCACGAATGAAACCTTTTTATATTTTTCAAAGCGTATAAGGGACACATTGAAACTTGAAATAGATGAGCATGAACTCGAAGATTTCAATCTGTACGACTATACAAAGCTCGAATACACACTTAATAAATTAAAAAAAATAGGCAACAAACCTGTAGTAAATTTCTATCAAAAGCTCGTGAAACGTGGAAAAAACTTTAAAATCCCGTTTAGTAGCGATTATTACTGCTCAAATTATTCCATCAACAGAATTGCCTACCTTGCAGGAATACATGTTCATCACATTCATCTGAAAAAAATTGATCCCGAATACGAAAAAAATATCAGCAATAAAAATCAAACTCACCGTTTTATATTTTTTCTTTATCGCCATTTTATGGCCTACTTTGCTTCAAAAATAATAAATCCATACCGCAAATGCGATCTCTATATCGACATACAACAAAAGCTCTCTTCACCAAAAACAGAAAACAGGAAAAAAGCATACCTTCAACTTTCCATTGATATCCTCGATCAAAACAAATCACTTCATGAACTGTTTCGGGGACATACATTGAAAAATCTCTCATCTTCTGCAAAACTGGTTGGATATCTCCTTGGAGAAATCTTTTACGAAAACTTCTTTGTGCATGACTCTTCAAAACTTGATTTGATCGATAAAAATATTATGAAGGCATATATTTGTGAAAAAACCTTCAATGATCTTCGTATAAATCTTCTGCCGGATGACAGCTATAAATCTGAAAAGAAACGATTTTTTTAGTTATTATTCTGAACAGCAAAATCCCTGAGAATATCCTTCTTGCTTCCCTTTTTCAGATTAACAAGAGTCTTCTCCCTGGTTCCAGGTTTTAATGTAAATCTTATTGTTGCCCCATCAATATTGGAGAGCCCCATATCACCGCCGTATTCCCTTAGAAATTCCAAACCAATCGCCAGAGAACAATCAATATCGCCTGCATCCGCCTCCAGAACCTCTTTTGGAAAAACAACCGCAGTATCGACAAATTCAACTACAATACTATCCGCACACTTCTTCGACCTTACAATAACCTTTCTGGTCGATTCATTATCTGGAACCAGTCCAATAAGATAAGACAGTAATTGAAAAAATATCTGCTCCACTCCGTCTTTTGTTCCTCTAACCCAGATATTATCCTCAATCCGAAGATCAAGAATAATTCCTCTTGTAAACAACCTGCCGGCCATACTGTCGATAATTCTGGTCAATACTTCGTCAATATTAACATTGATCGTAGCTTGTTCCTGAACCGATGTTTCCGTAATTTCCACATCAGGCGTTGGAATTATTCCACGCTCTGGAACTTCAAAAACAGTCTTCTCAATATACGGTCTGGTTATGAAGCTATTGATCTTTCCACTCAGAACATCCGAATGAAAACTGGAAAAAAGTTTACTGCAATTAACCAGATCATTCTTATGAAGTGCTTCACTGATAATTCTTTCCACATTTCCCATCAGGGCCACATCATCGCGTCCCAGCTCGTCCAATGCTCTCGCGTCCAAAATCCTGTTTTTTCTTCTTTTGATTTCATTTCCAACAAATTCAAATATAAACAACAGCGGAACGAGAAACATTAAAGCATAAAGGACATAACTGGTTGAAATCAATTTTCCTGATAGTTTCTCACGGTACTCATCAAGCTTCATGACAACCTGATCCCTCATCACTTCGATTTTTGAAAATCTGATTCCCAGCCGTGATCTGAAATCCACCTCACTTAGAAGTTTATTATCACCTGAACTCAATTTTTCATGGAACCAGTGAACACTGGATGCCAATGAATTCAATTCCCTTGAAACATCTGCCATGGTTTTTCCAAGATTTTCCTCAAGATTACAGACAGCTTCGGCAAAACATTCTTCCGTTCCGTCCGTGAATCCTTTTGACATGTAAACCGATGCCCCACCTCCAAGAAGGTACGCTGTATGGGTTTGCACCACCCGCGAAAAACAAGTCCCTACGCCATCGGTAAGAATACTCGTTTTTTCAATTTTCCATGAATTTTGGGAAATAATAACAACGGCCCCGAGAAGACATGCAAGAAGAAGCAAGCCTGCCGGGCCTTTTTTTGAGTTCACCATCCTGGTAATTTTTTCTCTCATTACCCAACCTCTTGAAATTCGGTTATTCGAGACTGAGAGGCACTGCACCTCAGCAAATATTCTAGCAAATGTAGCACAAGAGTCAAGAATTTACCCAAAATGCCACCTGATCACTTCAAGCTTTAAAAGCAACCGCTCTTATTATACACTATCAAACGTGTTTGGGAAAAAATTCACTCTCACAATTCCTATCATTTTTTCAATAATTGGACATATTTTCGTCCTATTGTTGATTCTATTCACGAGCAAATTTGTCACGTTTTCAGAATTCAGACCATTTCTACAACCAAAAACAATTCAACTTGAACAAATCCCCGCAAAAACCCTCATGGAACTAAAACAAAGAGGTATCAAGGACGGCAGCAAATATTTTAATATACCGCTAAAAAAAGGAAGGGTTGCAACCACTATTTCAAAACTTTCACTTGATGCGTTGAGGGCGTCCAGTAAAACAAGTAAAAAAATCATGACATCCATTGAAAAGGAAATAAAAACCGAAAGACAAAGAACCGTTCAACTAAAAACCTTCAGGACAGGCAACATTAACAAAAAAAAGATTTTAAAAAAATTGTCTGTCGGACCTGAAAACACTCCGGCCCTTAGAAATACAGGATTCAATATCCGCTTCACCCCTACAAAGGGAGTATCAGAAGATGAACTCAATTCATTGGAAAAAATATTTTACAGTTTTCAAAAAAGAACCTTTGAAACATATATTATGGCCTATATTTCCTCTTACAATAAAATGATTCTGCAAAAACCAACACTAAAAAAATCACTTCAACAGGAAGTTCACCATCTAACTGGTAAAGTCACTTTTGACAGAGAGGGCAACATCACCGTTATAAAAATTTTAAGGTGGTCATCAGATGACAATGTTCAGGATCTTTTTGAAGAAACACTCAAGGCAATGAAAAGACTTCCGAACCCTCCACGTGCCATAGTTGAAGACAGAGACGAGTTCGACATTTATTACCAGTTGAAAATAAACACAGGGCAGGGTTGATCATTATTTATGGCATAATAATATTTTTGATGAATCCGGAAATTCCGATGGATTTTTTCTTTTTTTCGGCCATTATTTGAACCTGTCCAAATATTTCTGAAATTTCCAGGGAAAGGTTCTCCGCAATTTTCCTGTCTATTTTAGGAACCGGGATCGCTGAATCAATGATATTTTTCAACTTGATAAGCTTGGAGTAATACTTCTGACAATCGGCACACTCATAAAGATGGTTTTCCAGATATTCAAATTGTTTATCACCTTCCTTACCGTCCAAAAGAACAAACAATTTTCTCGAATGAAGACAGTTCTCTTTCTTCAAAAACCTTCTTTCAGGTTTATTTCTATTTATAGATTTTTCTTTCTCAGAAAAAGTGTCGTCCATAACTCCCAAACACCCCTTTATAGCACTGTTTCCAAATTTTTTCCCATATTACCAATAAGCTTTTTTCTCGCAGTCTGTAACGCAACAATCACATCCATTTCCTTAAGATCGAGAATATCGGCAATATCATTCAATTCAAAATTTGTTTTATGTTTTAAAAAAAGCACCACTCTCTGGATAATATCCAATAAATAAAATGGGGCAAAATCACTATCGCCTTCATAATTTACTGATTTTCCCAATTGTACCTGGCGCTTTTTAGCCAGTTTGTATATTTCCCTGTAAAGATATTTCCTGGTTTCAAACAGGAGTATCGCCGTTTCGTCTCCAGAACAGGAAGTCGCAATCTTCTCAATTAAATTTTTCTTCCTTATCACGTAGACACAAACCGCATCCACAACAATCTGCTGGGACTGTAAATCATCGGGCAAAATCACCTGCGATAAACTGAACAGTTCCTTTGTAATTTTTTTAAGATATGTTTCCAGGCTTTTAGTCATCTTCACTCCTTATCATTCTAGCAAGCGCTGATTTTTAAATCAATAAGAGTATTTCTGCCGCGATGAGTCTATTTTCAACGTGTTATAACCAATTAACAAAAAATCCAAAACTACCGATAGGTATCAAAGAGGTATAGTGAACGGAGGAAAAATGAAACTGAATTTAGCACTTCCTATAATTATTACCGTACTAATTCTGTCGGGTTGCGTTGACACGAGCAGAAATGTACAAGATCCCGAACAAACTCCGGCACCAATAGCTTACACTCATCCACAACCGACAACAACTCCGGCAGTAAGAAATCCATTTCCATTTTCTGCATTTGTGGCACACGGTTATCCTCCAAGTTCAATTATCTGGTCAACGGAAAATGAAGGCGTTCCAAGCTCCGTAATGGTTACCGATATCAGATTCGATGTCCGCGTAAAAAAGGAACCGGGCCCCGCCCAGGGAACATTTGATAAATTTAATGTAAACTGCCAGTACATAACCTACCCCTACACATTTCTTATGGGAAGAGTGAGAATCAGGGCCAGCGGTTCAAGTAACTATAAGGAGATGTCCTTTAAAACCAATCCGGAAACAGGTTATTCCGAGGTGCTACGTTTTGGCGATCTTGCGGATTTTCCACAGACAACCGGTCATTATGTCATCGAAATAGTTGATCCTATTCAATCCGATGGCGGATGCGTGAGAGATCATCCCGATCATGACCATCCGGATGTCTGTCCGCAGTGGACTGTACCACATACGGAGTGCTATTCAATGTCAGTTGAGCTTGCAACAGACTACACCGATCCATTTTAAAGAAGTTCAATAATCCTTTTTGCAAGATTATCACCAGTGGCACTGGAAACTTCCACCAACAGACCCGGACAGGTGATGTTCACCTCGGAAATATATTCATCAAGAATATCAAATGCCACCAACGAAACGCCGTACCTAATTAGGTTTTTACAAATCTTTTCGCACATGCTTTTTTGTTTTTTAGTGAGCTTAACAGCGTTATAGCTTGCACCACGGGCAATATTGGACAGATATTCCCCCTTTGGCGGCACCTTTAAAATATTACCGAGCTCCACTCCATCCCAAAAAATACTTCTGATCTCACCATCCTCCACCTTGCTGCAATAGGGCTGTGCAATCACAGGCCCTCGAAGTTCATGGACTTTTTTGGAAAAGGCATCTATTGCAATCCCTGTATTCACCTTTTCCACACCTATTCCCTGATAAAGATCGAGTGGTTTCAAAATAATATGTTCATATCCGTCATCTTCGAGTTTTTTTACAAACCATTCAAATTCGGTTTCATGTGCTCCAATAAATGTCGGCAACGACTGGGTCTGCTCATACGCATATAATTTTTCGTTATGAAGTAATATTCCATCAGGATCATTAATAACCTTGATTCCCCTCGTTTTAAGGGCACGAAGCATCCAAAGATAGCGAAGATATCTTGCATCAAAAGGGGGATCGATACGCATATGAACGACATCACCACTATCAAATCTCACTCTTTCGGGAGCATTTACAGTGAAATTTTCTATATGACATCCGTCTTCCTCGAAATTCCCGTCGAATGAACAAAGATTCATTGAAAGTGGATCGTTTCCATTTTGCCAATAAAAATCATCCTCAAACAAAAGCCATGTTTCCATCCCATGTTGCTTCATGGTTAAAGCAAGCATAAGACTTGAATCCTTTTTTATGACAAGCTTCTTTAGCTGATCAATAAGAAGTATGTGTTTGGGTGAGTTCATCTTTATTTCGTCCCGGCAATGGCCGTTTGAAAAAGAAAATTCTCAAACGTTCCGCTAACATCCTGTTTTTTGAAATCATCATATTTTTTTTCCAGATGGTACAGGAATCCATTCATGCCAACTCCGAGCTTCTTGTGCAAATTTGCAAGCTTTTCAACCTTGCCTTCATACGTAAGCCAGGCTGCCAAAGAGGCGTTGTTCCACCTTCTTTTTAATGGAAAACACTTTTTGCCTGATATTCCATATTCAGAACATTTCCTTTCAATGGAAGGATAAAACCTCTTTTTCAAAAAATCATCCAGAACGGCCTCGGCGTCGGCCCTTTTTTTTACATTCTTTAATTTGTAAATCCCGTTTAAATCCGCAACAAGTGATACAAGCAATTTTTGAATTTCCATCTTTGCACGATTCTCTCTCAGCTTTTTCCTTTTGGCCTCCCCCTCGAATTTGAAATACTCAATGGCCATTTTTCGTCCGAAATATTGAGCAAGTGCTTCGCTAAGATCAACTTCACCATTAATAAACAAAACTGTATGAAGCAGCTCGTGAAAAATTAATTCTGCAAGCTTGTAGTCACTATAATGAAAAAATGAACTCAAGATTGGATCTGTAAAATAATTCAGTGTCGAATAGGCATAAACAGGCCTGATCCAGGTTACATTTCCATCATCCTCCTTCCTCTTTGCATATTTTTTTGCGCTTTTTTTATGGAAAAATCCAAGATATGGAAAACTGCCGACAATTGGAAAGTATTCCTCCAATGCCTTCACTTGAAGCGGACTGGAAACAATCACCAAAAAACTGACCTCATTCGTATCCAAAAAAGTTGTGCTGGAATATATTTTTCCCGATGGTTTCTGGAAATATTCAAAGAAGTATTTTTTATATAATTCAACTTTTCGTATTTTTTTCTTGGACTCCCCGGAAATTTTGACATCTTTCAAGACCTCCTTATTAGGTCTGGCTTTTGTCAGAAGTTTCATCTGCCCAACCCCCTGCTCCACGAGATACTGGAATTTGGCACATGAACTTAAAATAAAAAGACTGAGAAAAATCGAAATTCTTAAAACATCCATGAAAAACCGGCCGAATAAGTCAGATAGTCCTTGGCGAGATTCGTTTTAAAGGCCGGAAAAACAGTTTTAACCGATCCCTTCAGGAAAAACGACCCCATCAATCTAAATTGTAAGGCGAAAGATCCGAAAACTGAATCAGTTCTTTTTTGAGATGAACCATTATTTACCGTTGTTACCGCACCATTTGTATTATTCCTAAGCGTAATCGTACTTTTGTCCTTGATGAACTGCTTGGCATAACCAAGGGAGATCATGGGTTTTAATCTTGATTTAGGACCTGCAAATGCCTGGCGTATACCTATTCCAAAAACTTCACTTTCCACCACATTTTGAAACCCTATAATTGAGTAATCGGTATCTTCAATTTGAAGATCATGGTTTTCAGTAGTGACCTCTTCACCATAAGAATAATTCAACTCCAGTGCCGTTGTAGAAAGAAAATAGAGCGCATACGATCCGGAATATGTCCTTTTACGAACAGAATTCTGTCTTACGGAACCATAAACCTGTTTGGAATAGTTGAAATCAAAACCAAGCTCATTAACAACTCGCCTTCGACTCTTTCCGTATACTTGCGGCATGGAAAACAATAGCAGCATAATTAGAAACCACTTCATATCCTCATTGTACTGCGACAAGGCACTCAAAAAATAGTGGGAAAAAAAATAGGTATATAAAGGATAGAATAAACAGCTAACTATTTACTTTTATTAAGCCCGTGATCAAAAAGAAGTTTCCCTTGTGCAGACAAGGCCGTGGATGAAAGAATTTCAACATCAATCCAATGCCAGCGAAGATTATCGTTTGGGCCCACAGGTTCAAAGTGAACAATCCTGTTACACTCCGTCCTTCCTTTCCATTTCAAAACTCCATCCATACGATTTGCTCCATCAACCAAAATCCTCATCGTCCTGCCCTGAAGTTGCTTTCTGATATTCCCTTGAATCAAAAGTTGTTTTTTCTGGAGGGCCTGAAGCCTGTTTGACCTGGTTTCATTAGAAAGGGTATCTTTCATTTGAAATGCCTTCGTGCCCTTCCTTGGCGAAAAACAAAACGAAAAAACAAAATCAAATTTCGCTTTCTCAAGTAAATCCATAGTATCTTGAAATTCCGCTTCCGTTTCGTTGGGAAAACCAACAATAATATCTGACGAAACAACAATATCCTTTTTTGCACGTCGAAGTTTGAAAAGAAGATCCAAATAATATTCCCTTGTATACCCCCTATTCATCCTCTTCAATACGGAATTGGAACCGGACTGCACTGGAAGATGAAGATGGCCTGCAAGTTTTTCAAGTTCGCCATGGACCTTGATCAGTTCATCTGACATATCACGTGGATGGCTTGTCACGTAGCGGATAATCGACAAACCCGAAATCTCATTCAACCTGGCAAGCAGTTCTGGAAAAGTCTCCCTGTTTTCCCTGCCAAAAGAATTCACATTCTGTCCGAGAAGGGTTACTTCCTGAATTCCCCTGGTTTCAACAAGATTCCGTACATCATCAACCACTTCAACCAAACTTCGTGATTTTTCCCTTCCACGGGTATAGGGAACTATGCAGTAGGAACAATAGTTATTGCAGCCTTTCGTAATATTTACGAAGGCCTGTGGTGAATTATGGGTGATTTCAGTTTCTATTGAATAATTTTCGCTTTGATCCCACGAATTGATATGAAAACCACGCTCTCCTCCATCAATACGACAAATCATTTCAGGAAGCCTGTCAATACAATCCGTTCCAAAAGCGAAATCCAGATGTTTGAATTTTTTTATAAGAGCAGCACCTTCTATCTGTGAAACACATCCACAAATTCCGATAATCAGATCAGGTCTTTTTAATTTTATTTTTTTGAACTCTCCCAATTGAGAGTAGAATTTATTGTTAGCCAGCTCCCTGATTGCACAAGTGTTAAAAATAACCAGATCAGCCTCTTCCCTACTTTTGACCAATGTAAAATTTAATTTATCCAGATGATAAAGAATTCTTTCAGAGTCATGATAATTCATCTGACATCCAAAAGTCTTCATCCAGACCTTGCGTGGCGCAAACTCACTGCAACAGACATTCTTCACTTTCCGGCCCTCCCGGGAACCTGTAATTTGGCTGTGCGGAACTTATCAAAGAAGGGCATTTTTGTAAAGTTGTGACCGTACACTGGAAAAAGGACAAAAAAAAACGGCTTCAATCCGTTGAAGCCGTTTTTTTTTAAGTTAAATCTAACTTTAAAAATTACTTTTTCTTAGCTACTTTTTTCTTGGCAACTTTCTTCTTTGCTACTTT
>JAGLPP010000070.1 GCA_023137315.1 Bacteriovoracaceae bacterium | reverse complement strand
TTATCAGATTTTCTGTTGAATTTCTTTCGAGCAGGGTGCCAGGCCATTTAAAAAGATAGGAGAAATCAAAATGGGTAGAAAATTGTATGTAGGGAACCTTCCCTTTTCTGTAACTGAAGAATCGTTGATCGACAAATTTTCACAGTGTGGAACTGTTGATTCTGCAAAATTGATAACTGACAGGGATACAGGACGAAGCAAGGGCTTCGGTTTTGTTGAAATGTCTAGTGATGCAGAAGCTCAAGAAGCCATTGAAAAGTTTGATGGCCAAGACTATGAAGGACGAGCAATAAAAGTCAATGAAGCCAAGCCAATGGAACCAAGACGCGGCGGCGGCGGAGGCGGCGGTCGTGATGGTGGACGTGGTGGTTATGGCGGCGGCGGACGCGGCGGTCGTTACTAGGTTCAAAGTTTTAAATTAAAACAAAAAGAACACGGATTTTCATGAGAGGATCCGTGTTTTTTTTTAAGAATGTCTGTTTTTGTACAATTCTTGACATTACCTTTGGAATGGTGGATGAATGTGTTCGTCTGAACACGTTTTATATTTATCTATTACTGTTGGTGTTTGGATTTGGCAGTAATGGCACTAAATGGAATATAAAACATGTCAGATTTTAAATCGTTAAATTTACTTCCCTCTATTATGAAAGCAATCGAAAACAAAGGTTATGAGGTTCCAACCCCCATTCAATCTCAGGCAATCCCTCATTTGTTGAAGGGAAAGGATCTACTCGGAATTGCGCAAACCGGTACAGGAAAGACAGCTGCCTTTTCCTTGCCGATTCTAAATCGTTTGGCGGAAAATAAGGTGAAAACAAAACCGGCGAGGGTTCGTACCCTGATTCTGACTCCGACACGTGAACTAGCTTCTCAAATTGATTTAAACGTAAAATTATATGGCAAGGGGTTGAAACTTTTCAGTACGGTGATATTTGGAGGAGTGGGGCATCGTCCACAAATTCAGGCCATGTCAAAAGGGGTGGACATTTTGGTGGCGACTCCTGGGCGTTTGTTGGATTTGATGAATGACGGTCATGTGTTGTTTGAACAACTGGAAGTATTTGTTCTGGATGAGGCAGATCGTATGCTGGATATGGGATTCATAAGGGATGTCAAAAAGATTATTTCAAAGTTGCCGGAGAAAAGGCAAACTCTTTTATTTTCTGCAACCATGCCAAACGATATTTCAATGCTTGCGACTTCTTTGCTTAAAGATCCTGTCAGGGTGGAGGTGACACCTCAAGCGACCACCGTTGAAAAAATTGAACAAAATGTTAATTTGCTCGAAAGATCAAATAAACCACTGTTGTTAAAGAGTATTCTTAAGAATCGTTCCTTTAAAAGAGTTCTTGTTTTTACAAAAACCAAGCATGGAGCAGACAGGGTGGTAAAGCATCTGGATAAAGAATCAATCCTTTCGGCCGCAATTCATGGAAACAAATCCCAGGGGGCCAGAGAGCGCGCTCTTGGAAATTTCAGGGCCGGAAAAATAAGAGTTCTGGTGGCAACGGATATTGCAGCACGCGGAATAGATGTTTCGAACGTGAGTCATGTTATCAATTACAATCTTCCTGACGATCCAAAGAGCTATGTTCACAGGATCGGACGTACGGCAAGGGCCGGAAATAATGGTGTTGCCATTTCATTTTGTGATGAAAGTGAAGTTAAACTGTTAAAGAGTATTGAAAAGTTTATAAAGTGCAAGGTTCCTGTGGATAAGACACATCCATATCATGGAGCACCTCCTCATCTATCAAAAAATCCTCAAGCGAACAGAAATAAAAACAGGAGAAAGTGAAACGTGATGTTTTAGATGATCTATTCTGCGTTTCTGGAAGTTCTGATAACCGAGCGTTGATTTTGCGGAAGAGTTTTTTTCCGAATACGAATATTTTTTGGAGTTACCTCAACCCATTCATCATCATCAATCCATGAAAGTGCCCATTCCAAGGTTCTTGGACGAACAGTTGGAAGAACGATATTTTCATCTTTCCCTGCAGTTCTCATGCTGGATAAGTGTTTTTCTTTTATTGGATTTACGTTCGAATCATTGGTTTTTTTATGCTCACCAACCACCATTCCTTCATATACAATCTCTCCAGGTTTAACAAATTGAGCACCTACCGAGAGAAGATTAAATAGAGCATATGGTGTTGTTTTGCCACGCCTGTCAGCAATCAATGCACCATTTTGTCTTGCCAGCATTTTTCCTGCAAATGGTTTGTGCCCCAGAAGATATGACGACATCAGTCCCTCGCCCCTTGTATCTGTTAAAAAAGTGGATCGGTAGCCTATTAGACTACGTGAAGGGATGGTAAATTCAATTCTGGATCGATCCTCTCCAACGGTATTAATTGACTCCATCCGCCCTTTTCTTTCTGATAATTTTTTGGTGACAACCCCCGTGCACTGATTTGGTACATCCAAACTCAACATTTCATATGGTTCCTCTTTTTGCCCCTTTTTATTACGGATCATAATAACCTTGGGCCTTGAAACCATGAACTCAAAGCCTTTTCTTCTAAGTTCTTCAAAAACTATTGCCAGTTGCAGTTCACCTCGTCCCTTTAGAGTGAAAATCTTTGGATCATCGGTATCTTCGTATTTTAAGGCAACGTTGAGCCTGCATGATTCTTCCAGAAATTCTTTAAGCTTTCTTGAAGTAAGGTAATCACCCTCTTGTCCGGAGATGGGGGATGTGCTTACTGAAACATTTACAGAAACGGTGGGTGGTTCAATATCCACTCTTGGAAGAGGATCAATGTCCTCCATAGAGCAGATGGAATCTCCAATTTGTGCCCCATCAAGACCTGAAATGATTACAATTTCACCGGCAGAGCAGCTTTCAACCTCTTCCCGACCAAGTCCTCCAAAAACCTGGACAGATGTGACCTTGAAAATTTTCGTTATTCCATCTTTACCACACCAAGCGATCTGTTCGAGTCGTTTTAACGAGCCTCTTTGAATTCTTCCAATCATCAAAGGGCCAAGATATGGTGAGTATGAAAGATTGGAAACCAAAACCTGAAGATTGTTTCCGCTGGAAATTTTAGGTTCAGTAAAAAAATCTGACACAAAAAAATCCAGAATGGGAAGAAGATTTTCGCCTTTCTCTTTCGGATCTTCCAGTTCATGAAGGGCCCATCCCTCTTTAGCAGAGGCATATATAATTGGGATATTGAAATCAAAGTCCTCTATGTTCAGCATGGAGACAATATCCAGAAAGAGATCCTCTATTTCGGTTTTTACTTCATCAATTCTCTGGTCAGGTCTGTCGACTTTATTGATAACCACGGCGATTTTGAGATTTTTCTCCATCGCCTTAGTAAGAACAAATCTTGTTTGAGGAAGGGGTCCCTCGGAGGCATCCACCAAAAGTAAAACGGAATCCACCATCATTAGCGAGCGTTCCACTTCACCGCCAAAATCGGCATGTCCTGGTGTATCGAGAAGATTAATTTTTACGCCTTTCCAGAAAATGGCACAGTTTTTAGCACTAATGGTGATCCCGCGTTCTCTTTCAAGCTCTCCGGAATCCATAACCCGGTCAACTACTTCTTCTTGTTCGGTAAAAACACCTGATTGCCGGAGAAGTCCATCCACTAAAGTGGTTTTTCCATGGTCAACATGTGCAACAATTGCAATGTTTTTAATCTTTGAATAGTCAGCCATTCTTTCGAGTCCCGTTATAAATAGTACAAGTAGGCCCTTAGATACATCAAAGACGGCAAAATATAAACATATATTAAAATTTCCATTGCATTGTAGATAATTTTTACAAAAAACGGGACAATCCCGTTGTTGTGGGATACAAGCTGTCATTCGTTGGCATCAAAACAGAGGCCATTTATTCAGGAGATGTCATGTCATTCAAGGAATTTCAGTTATCGCAACCTTTAAACAATGCTATTTCGGATATGGGTTTTACAAAGGCCAGTGAGGTCCAGCAGAAAGCAATCCCAATTTTGAGAACCCATAAAGGGGATTTTGTAGGACAGGCTCAAACAGGCACTGGAAAGACCGCTGCGTTTGTTATTCCTCTTTTGGAACAGATTGATCTTGATTCAAAAAATGTCCAGACCTTGGTTTTGACTCCAACGCGAGAGTTAGCCAATCAGGTTTATGAGGAAGTTGTAAAACTGGCAAAGTATCTTCCTGTAAAAGCAACGACTGTTTACGGAGGAGTTCCATATACCAGGCAAATAAACGCTCTTAAAAAAGATCGTCCGCAGATTGTTGTGGGGACCCCTGGAAGGATTATCGATCTCATCAAACAAAAAATTCTCAAGCTAAATGACTGTCATCATTTGATAATTGATGAAGCTGACGAAATGTTGAATATGGGATTTGTTGAAGATGTGCAAACCATCATAGATTCTCTTAACAAAAATAAAAGGATGTGGATGTTTTCGGCCACAATGCATGCTCAGGTCATAAGGCTTATTGAAAAGAAATTTTCAAAACCCAAAATTATGAAGGTGGAGAAAAAAACGCTGAGTAATGAGGACATCAAGCAATATTATTGTGTTGTGAGAAAGAAGTATTTTGTCGAAGCCCTGCAACGCTTTATCGATAGCACAGAAGAATGCTATGGCATGATTTTTTGCGAGACCAGGCAGGAAACCAAGGAATTGGCTGAGTTTATGTTGACCAAGGGAATTTCCGTGGTGGCCTTGCATGGGGAACTTGGTCAGGCGCAAAGGGATTTTGCCATGAGGAAGTTTAAAGAGAAGAGGGCAGATTTTTTGGTCTGTACGGATGTTGCTGGAAGGGGGATTGACGTTTCCAATATCACCCATGTATTCAATATGGGGTTGCCAAGGCAAAATGAATCCTATGTACATCGTATAGGCAGAACCGGTCGGGCGGGAACGAAAGGAACGGCCATCAGTTTTACTACCCCCGGAGATATAAGAAAACTGAAGCAAATCGAGTACATGATTGGTCAAAAAATTGAGAAACTCAAGTTGCCCAATTCGACAGATCTGAAAAAAATAAAAGTCTTCAATGAGTTGAATAAAATGAATGCTCTCAAAGTCGCAGTTGTTGATAAGGATGAGGCATTTAAAATCGATCAGACATTCGAATATTTTCAAGGCTACTTCCAGGATTTGTCCAAGGATCAAATTTTGAAGCTTTTGTTTTCTTATCGTTTCAACAAGGAAATTCGTCAAATTGATGATTCTGCTCATCTTGAAGCCAGACCAAAAGACCGCCAGATATCACCGCGCAGTAATAGGGGACGCAGGCACAATGGGAAAGGTTTTAGCCGTTCATCGCGGTCACGCTAAAAATTATTTAAAAAAACGAAAGTGGTATACTTACGGTAATCAGATACTCATTTACCTTGTAGGCGGATGATAAGCTGCTCTTTTTCTGGGTGCTAAAATCCCAGTGTTCATTAAGTACAAAATTTCGATATTAAAAATTGATACTGAAATATGAGCGTGGCAAATAACTCATTGCCACTCCATATCCACTTCCTTTTTCATGGTGGAAAAAATATTTACTCCACCATATGGTTCAAGAACGTATTTTGCCTGGACAACTACTGATGGCATGAAATTTAAAAAAAGTATTGATAGAAGTATCCATTTATTCCAACGGCTACAAGACTTTCATCGGTAAGTTGTATTATGGAACGTATAATATCGTTGCTGGCACCTCCGTAAGCTCTATCCCAAAACACGACCGTTCCTGTGGAATTCATTCGTGCTATGTAGGCAGCAGGTGCCGCAATTACGGAATTTCTGGTATATCCGGCGGCAATAATATTTCCATCACTCGCTTCGATAAAAACAATCGGTGAATTGTTTAAAGATTCGATCAGTGCAGTAGTGGGATCACCGGCACATGAGATGGTGAGTATCAGTATAAAAGCAGTGTATATTGGTTGATATAATCGTTTTTTTTCATATCGACCATTTGATTTTATCATAATTCACATTTACTAGAGATAATGGGTTATAAATCCCGTATATGGTAACTAACTGATTTTAGGAACTTTTTGAACATGTTCTCCATGTAGAATTTATACGATTGATTACAAACGAGTCATTTCGATTGATTGTTTTCCTCGAAATTTGATATAAGCGGCAGGTGCCTGAAACATTAATTGGAGAAACGGTTATGAAAAAAATTATTTTAGGATTATTGTTTATGATTAGTTCGGTAACTGTGTTTTCTCAAGTGGAGACAACCATTGCTAGAATTTTTACGGGACATATTTCTTCTCAATATGTAATTGCTTTTGTTGATGCGGAAAATGAAGTTGGAAAAATTTTATATTTTTCCAGCGTGCTTACAGGAATTGATGGATTGGATGAAAGTTGTTACTACGAAATAAAGCACGCAGGTGAAAGATTATTTGAAGTGAAAAACACCGGTGATTGTGGAAATGAATTTGATGGAGACAGGTAAGCGGAGGCAATTACTTTTAACGACAGTGATCTATAAAACCCCCCGGCCTTTAAACCAGGGGGGCCCGGATAAATAATTTGTGATATTATTCTGAAGCACTTTTCAAAATATTTTCAGCGAATTCAATAAGAAATTGAGCGTCCTCTATACTGATTTTCTTGTCACTTTGGGCATTAATTTTGTTGATAAGAGCGTTTATTCTGTTTTCCAGAACTTCTTCAGGAAGTTCATCAATGGCAGTCTGAATACCATCAAGTGATTTATCAAGAGTGCTGGCAATTTGCTCGGGGATGTCCATTTCAAAAATTATTTCGGACATATTTTCTGTAGTGTCGATACATCCATCCTTGTTGGCATCCAGTCCTGTGGCATCTTCATCAACACAAAGATCATCAGCATCTTCAATGCCGTCACCATCGCTATCCGGGCCTGTAATTTCCCCTACAAAGTTATCATAAACAATTTGTCGGTTGATGTGATTGCTTGCGCCAAGAGCGATAACTCCACCATCGTCATGTGAATAAGCCGAGGTATCATAAACATCAAGATAAACCTCACCGTTGACCTTTAAAATCAAACGGGTATTGGTGCCGGTTCCCTCAACCGAAAATTCGACGTTGTGCCATGTATTGGTCGGCAAATCAACGTTCATGTTTGCCAAATGTAGTTGGAAATAAGGTCGAACACAATTTTGAATAGCCACGTAGTTGGTCATTACTAATGCAACATAGCCGTGATCAAAATACGGATTTGGTCCGTAACCGGAGTTTCCACTGCGTAAGCGAATTACTGCACTTTTGGAGATACGGCCATCAACAAAATAAGCGTCAACACTGGCCTGTTGATCCATGCCAAAACTATCATCCTTCCAGAGAATGCCATAATTATAGTAGGAGCTAAGGAGATTATCGCCAGGATTGCTCCAATAACCGGATTTCATCGTCCATCCTTCCATATCTCCGTCGTTAAAGTCATCAGTGAAGGTAATGCTATGGGCACTTAGTGTTAGTGTGAAAAGTGTCGCAATTAGAAAAAAATAAAAAAACTTGAATTTCATGTATCCCTCCCATGTGTTTTTTTAACTTGGTAATTACAGTGCAATATAAATGCCAGTAGAAAGAATGAAATTCTTAGACTTTTAACCTATTTACAATGGGATACGATAGTCGAGTGTCAAAAATGGAGTCAGTTTTGACGCATTGTGGTAAAAATTACAATTTTACGTTTTTATATCGAATATAATTCAAATTTCAAGTAAAAATGGATTAATACAAAATATCTCAACCCGAATAAAGGTTGAATAATAAACGGAGGTTTTTGCGTGAAAAAATTATTAATAACAATAATGATGATGTCAATGTTTTCAATAGTTGCTTTTGCCGATCGAGGGGAAAATGTATGTGGAGGATATTCAGAAACTCTTGAAAAGATAGAAGGCATGATGAAAAATGGTAACGTTATTGTTCCGAAATATGTAAAGGAAAAATTTCTAGAGACGAATAAAGTTGCCAACGAAGACGAGGCGGAAAAAACTCTCGGAGAATTTATTCTTGTTTTGGGTAACTGGAAAGACAGTTTGCCTACATCCCTGTTTGCTCAAGCGGGAATTGATGGCGTAGAATCTTTTGGTTCAGATAACATGGAATATGTAGGTACAAAGGAAGAACAACGAAATGAAAAAAATCATTCTGAGATTAATAAATTGATAAAGGTTGCATCACAGCAGTATGCTCAGATTGCGATACGCGGTTGTAACTAGAAAAACAAAAAATCAAGAAAATAATGAAGCTCCACCTTTTGCCGGGTGGAGTTTTTTTTTGGTTTGATTTCCTGTATATTATTTTTTAGATGCACAAATATTCAATAGAGGAAATTTTAAATAATATCGAGAAAGAGAACGCATTTTCATGCGTTTCGGAAGATGAATCTTTTAAAATTACCATTGAGGAGTATGTTCCACATGTATGTGTGGCAATTCATAACGGTGATAAACTCCGAGATGGTTTGAGAGATAAAATTAATCTATCAAAAGAAGAGCGTTGGCATGAGGAGGACGCAATAACCGGAAAGTTGATCTCATCGTTGCCGATCAGGATTGTTGCTCTTGATTCACGTTATGAATACGATCTGAATCGTCAAACGAATAAGTGTGTTTATGATGTAGCTTGGGGCAAAAAGGTTTGGAAGGAAAAGCTGAACAAGAATGAGATAGCCGAGAGCGTTCGAAAACATAATAATTTTTACCAGATTATTGATGCTATCGTTGCAAAAATTGAAAAAAAATTTGAATATTGTGTTGTATATGACATTCATTCCTATAATTACAATGGAATTGAAGATGCGCTCACACCTCTTTTTAATATCGGCACAAAAAATGTGGATAGAAAATATTCTGCAGTTGTTGAAAACTGGATGAAGTGTCTTTTTGAAATTTCCATAAAAAATATAGAAAACAGTGTCAAGGAAAATTCGGTATTTAAAGGAAGAGGATTCCTTTTAAAACATTTGACCGACGAATTTAATGGGACTTTGGTTTTGGCAACGGAGATTAAAAAAGTTTATTGTAATGAATTATCAGGAGAGATCCACCCTAGAATTGTCTCAGATCTGAAAAGATCTTTAAAAGAGGCAATTGTTGATAATATTGAGTTTGTCTCTGGTTTTAAGAGTGGTGATGGGTATAAAATATCGTAGTATGGATGAATTATAAATTGGCAGAACGTCGACAATGGTATTTGGAGTAAAATTTGAAAACTGAAATTGCTTACTTTAGGGAAACAGTGACAAGAGTTGCTCTTTTTGGAATTCCCTGTTACGGCTCACTGCTTACCGGGTTATATCTTGCGTTGGACAAGCATCCATTTGTGGTGAAAAGCGGAATCATTTCCATGGTGATATACCTTTTAATCTCTTTGATCCTGACTTCTAAAAATGCAAGAAATTCCAAGATTTGGTTGAATATAGTGGCCATATCGTTGACATTGTTTACTCCGATCAGTGTTATTGGTGTTTGTGTGAAATTCGATTTTCAAATCATTGGTGTAATTTGGTCATTAATGATTCTAGTTGCCGTTCTGGATGTAATATGGATTCTGTCAGAGAAGTTCCTGGCGGTTGCCTCGATAGTTTTGGTTTGTATGTTGTCAAGTGTTGTATACGTTGCACTTGGTGATAAAATGTCGACAGGATTTGTTGTTACGTGGATTGCACTTATGTTTTGGAAATATGTTAATATATATTTTAATGTCAGGTTAAAGCTTAATCTTTTTGAACTTAAAAAGCTTGAAGCATTCAAAGCAACGGTGATTACTTTAAAACATGAATTTAATAACGTAGGGGCCGTTATTGCAGGAATAAAAGAAGTGGATAAAAAAAAACATGAATTACCTAAAGAAATGCTTCCTCTTTTCTATGTTTCGGTAGAGAGACTTTTGGATTTAATTAATAAAATTGGAGAAAAGGATGATTATCATGAGGAAAAATACGTGAAGGATATCTCCATGCTTTCCTTGAACAAGAAAAAATGAATAATCGCTCTTTGTGAAATGATACATTTTCGTTATTGGAGAAATGATGACCGAAAAATTGACATTTTCCATGTTGACACCTGATCAACAGCGTAGCGACTACGACTGGATGAATATTGGTTTCGATGATATTCGCATTGGAAAGGTCAGGGGTATGATAAGGGATGAAACCTTGACCATTTGCTCGATAATGATTTTTCCCGAGTTTGAAGGTCGGGGTTTTGCTCGAAAGACCATTAAGATGTTTATGAAATCCTTCGATACGATTATTGCCGACAGAGTGCGACATAAGGCAATTGGTTTTTGGGAGAAGATGGGATTTCAGGTTGATGATAATGGACAATACATCTGGAAAAGAAACGGACATTAAGGAATAAAATTTATGGGTTTAACTTATTTTTACAGGGATTTGAGTACGCTTAAGCTTGTGGTTGATAAAACCATACAGCACTATAATGATAGCGGAAGTATAAATATCTGGGATGCCGGATGTTCTCGTGGTGCTGAACCATATACACTTGCGATAATCTTACGTGAAAAGCTTGGAAAAACTGCCTTTGGAAATGTCAAAATTCATGCCACAGATCTTGATCCAACCGGAGAATTTGAGTCTATTATTTCCAATGGTATTTATCCGGCTGAAGAAATTCAAAGAGTTCCAGTTGATATACAAAAAAAATATTTCGAAGATCAAGGAAGCACTTACTTAATATGTGATGAAATAAAAGAGTCTATTACATTTAAACGACACAATTTATTAACATTGAAACCAATAAAAACTGGATTTAATTTAGTACTTTGTAAAAATGTGTTATTACATTTTAATGCCTCTCAAAGGAGGGACGTTCTTACAATGTTCCATGAAAGTCTTTTAGATAAAGGCCTCTTTGCCATAGAGCAGACCCAAAGTATACCTTCATTGTTGGCGCATTTATTTATGAAAATAACTGCACAAACCCAAATTTTTCAAAAGAAATAAAATAAGAATAAAATGAAAGTTTTCAACCTCACGAAACAAAGCGAAATATATACATCAAATGTTTATTATATATTAGGATCAAAAAATGCACTTGAAGATAAAAATACATTAATAGATGTTGGTAGAGACCCTGCCATATTGGATGTCATTCAAAATTTTAACAGTGGAGTTGGTAAACACAAGGTTGATCAAGTCATATTAACACATGAACATTATGATCACAGTAGCTTGCTGCTAGAAATAAAAAAGAGGTTCAATCCCAAGGTTTATGCTTTTTCTCCCTTTGTAAAGGGAATAGATCAGCTAATCAAAGATGGCGATATATTGAAGGCAGGAGATGAAAAGATTGAAATAATACATACTCCAGGGCATACAAATGATTCAATTTGTATTTATTGTCCATACAGTAGAAGTATTTTTGTAGGCGATACACCCATAATTATTACAAACCCTTCCAGTTATGAGCCACCATTTATAAATGCTTATAGAAAATTGATTAGCAAAAAAATTCAAACTGTTTATCCCGGACACGGACCACCACTTACTGAAAACATAAGCGAAAAAATTTTAAAATCATTTGAGAATATTTATTAATGAAAACAATAATAGGGAATTAAAAAAAAATCTGTGTCATTTTTATTCAAAATATTTTATTGTAAAACTCTTCTCTGCCCAGCTTGTTTAGATGGTCAATTTTTCTTTTTTCATAAAAATCCTTCACATCCCCTCTTTCGAAATACCAAACACAGTCAAATAAAACACCTAATTTATATAAATCAAATATATGTCTTTTTTCATTGCTATTCAAAATCCTGTGTTTCATATATTCTGATACTGTTTTTTTTGCTTCCCTGAAATCCAAGACATTATCGTTTGCTGTGTGTGTTGACCAATTATTCCAGAGGAATGAAGGAATGAATGGATTAATCAAGCATACAAGGTCGAACATAAGAAATGTATAATTGGCATCATCAAAATCTATCAGGGCATTAAATTTCCCATCTTTGAAAAGTACGTTTGAAAAATGAAAATCACAGTGGCAAATACCCTTCGGCAGGGTGATTGGCAGTTTTAGCTTTGCCAATTCTCTTGTATGCCATTTCAACTTCTTTCTGGAATTCCCTGAATTGATTTTATCAGCTTCTTTTTTTGCCAGTGCTCTGCAAAGTTTAATATCATAATTCCATCTGTAGTTGTTATTGGCCGGTTTATAGTTTTTTGTAATATTTTGTAATTGGGCCACTTTTTGGATTAACTGATTTTTTTGAGTTCTGTTTGGGTTTTTCAAGTGAATACCTTCAATGAATTCAAAAATCATATATGGTTTTTGATTGTAAACACCGACAAAATCACCATTTTTGTTTTTATATGTGGTTGGGCATGGATAATTCTTATCTTTTAAATATTTAATCAAATTGCTTTCAAACAAAACAGAATCTTTTGAACGGTTCTCATAATATCTCAAAACAAATCGACCGTTTGTTGTCTTAAGCAATATGTTTGTTTGTACAGTCCCTTCGTCAAAGAGTTTTGATCTTCTAAATTTTCCTAAATTATATTTTGAAAGAATTTGGATTAAATCATCTTTGCAAAGGTTTGTTTTAACTGCCATGGTAATTGCCAATGAAAAGGGATGTTCAATAGATCCATTTTTACACTGATTCCAGGTATTGTCGAATAATTTACTTTTTTTGAAAAATTTAGGTTTATCATTTGTTGCCAGTCATGTAAGTCTAATTCAATGAAATCAAATACCAAAGGCGCTTTTTTAGTCTCATTGTGCATGTTTTTACGGTCAACAGATGTTTTTTTTAGAAAGACTTCGTTGCTCATATTTCCACCATTAGTTCTGGTGATGATGGAGCACTTGATTGGCTCACTGTTTCTTCTGCCAAGAATCAAAAAGATCAGGAGCGTTTTTAAATTATCATTTTCTGAAAAAATATCACTGGCTTTTGTTGCCTGTGGAACATCCGTCGGAGGTGTTCTGTGTTTTACGCATGCTTTTAATTACATGAATCCTGCAATTGTTATTCTACTGCAAAAACTTCAACCAGTTGTGACAATTTTACTTTCTTTTTTTATCCTAGGGGAAAGACCTCGAAGATTTTTCTGGCCGCTTGCGCCTGTTATAATTATATCAGGATATGTTTTGAGTTTTGGCCTTAAATCTCCACTGAACCTGCGGGGTACAATTGAATTTTATGGGGTTTTGTTCTCACTCCTTTCGGTATTATTCTGGGGTGCTGGAGCAGTTTTTGGAAAAAAGCTTTTGCAAAAAATAAATTATCTTGATTTGGTAACTGTTCGTTATATTGGTGGCTTTCTGTTTACTTTGATTTTGTTGTTTGTACTTGATAATCGGTTTGTTGTTGCACCTTTGAAAAATTATTTACCAATCATCTATATGGCATTGGTTCCAGGACTTCTGGCGCTTGTCTTCTACTACAAAGGACTTTCTCATATCTCAGCTACATTATCCTCCCTGCTTGAGCTCCTTTTTCCCTTGTCATCTGCACTAATAGTCTGGTTTTTTCTTGGAGTGAAGATGACTGTAGTACAAATAATTGCAGCGGTAATACTTCTTTTTTGTGTAACTCTTCTGAGTTTATTAAAACCAGTCAGATAGTCTCCTGTTTGTTTTTTTACTGGATCATGATTTCTTTCACATAAAGAAGTTTTCTGTCGCGGTTTTCAAGATAGTGTTTCAGGATAAATTTTATATCAGGTTCAATCCTTCCATTGAAAACAGTATTACCATCAAGTTTTACTACAACATCCTGGTCGAGTTGAACCATGTCAGGATGAATTAATATTGAACCATGTCCATACCTTGAGGTTTCAAGGGAAAAAGTATTCGCCATAAAATCGGCAATTACCGCAGCAGATGGTGTTTCCCTTGGAAAAAGAAGATAGGTCTCAGAATTAGGTATTTTACCTTCAAGAAGGACATCCTGATTACTTCTTTTTACAACCACATTGATGTGTTCACCTCGTTTAACCGAGACCTTGAAGGCGTCCAGATCATCAATGGTGAGAATATTCATTTCATTGCATTTAATTATGATATCGGCCGGTTTCAGACCCATTCTTCTTGAAACGGTATCACCATCACTCAAACCGTCAACTTTCACTCCACTTCCTTCATATTCATAATCAGGAAAAAAACCAAATGAAACCCTGTCATCAATAAGTGAAAGATTTGAATCAATGTGCCAGGGGGCAGGTGGTTCACCAATGGATATACCATTGATTTTAAGCCAATAGCTTTTTCCAAACTCGGATTTTCCCGTTTTCCATTCTATATGGTGTGGAAGTGAATTTCGAGGATTTCTGTCCAGAAAACTTTCAATCCGTGGAAGCTCCTCGTCTGCATATCCAAAATCATGCCCAATACCGTTGTATTCGCGATAATGAATGTTTGCACCGGCATCGCGTGCCATATCAATCATTTTTCTCATCTTTGCCGCAGGATAAAGATTGTCTATATCTGTATTTATAGCGTGGAGAGGTGACATAGACATATTGGCCGGATAAAGTGGAAGCTTTCCACTCAAGCCTCCAACTCCCATGTGTCCACTGAGTGGAACAAATGCAGCGAAGTCCGTGGGATATATCATTGAAAAAAGAAATGAGGCGGAAGCTCCGTCGGAAAATCCTGTCATCCAGACTCTGTCATCATCAATATTATAATCCCTTTTGGTTTTGCGAACAATGTTTAGTATGTTTTTCATTCCAACACTGTCCCACCATGTTGCCCCCTTTTGTCCGAATGGAAACACCATCATCCATCCATTTTTTTTGGCAAGCCTCATGTATTCCTTTCTTTCTGCATATTCAATCCGATCATCCCTGATTTCTGTTCTGCTCACACCTCCGTGGAGATAAACAACAAGTGGAGTTGGAGTTGCAGGATCATAGCTTGAAGGAATGAATGTAATATATGGTCTGGTAATACCATCAGAACACATAATTTTTTTTTCGATGACTATGCCTGTCTTGTCAGGTTTTTGCCAGGTTGAATTTTTTATAAAGGATATTACGTCACGCCAATTAGGCTTTTCTTTCAGTACTTTCGTAATAAGTATGTTTATCTCCTCCTGATTGTTGCTCGCAAGTAAAAGACCAAGATCTTTTTGCCATGAACAGTAGACCCGGTTCAGAGGAAGAATTGAAATTATAAGAGCAAGAAGAAAGCATTTACTCATGACTATATTCCTTGTAAAAAATTATTGACCAACAGCTAAAAAACCTCTGACGATATTAGCGCAATTTGTATTGTCGTTTCCAGCAACATTGTATAGTCCATTTGTGTTAATATATTTCCACACATCGTTACTGATGGAAGGGGATTTTTTGTTTTCCTTGAGCATCTGCCTCACTTTGGATGAAGAATCAGCACCAAGATCACCATTAAATGGAATAACAGGTTTGTTTCCAAGAAGCTTGTCGGCCGGCATTTGGGATTCACGACCGGAAACAATAAGGGAAATATTATTCAGTTTGGAGATAAGATCTTTTTCAGCGGCCTTCTTGTAGCGAATATAGCTGTCATTGCCCATGATCTGAAAAAGTGTGGAATTCTGGTGGCGATCGTTCAGGGTTTCCACAACGCCGGTCATGTCACCTGATTTGAATGCAAATTCGAGTTCACTATCGGATAGTTTTACACCGTCAATTCCACCAAAGGCGATTTTGGTCATTGCCTTTCTATGTTTATAGGGGGTGATATTTTGTTTGTGATCAGATGTTAGATTTGGAACAATATAAACGATATCAAGATTATGTGCCTTCTTTATGGCCTTAACCAGATTTACATGCGTAATATGCGGAGGATCAAATGTTCCTGAAAAAACCCCTATTCTTGGTTTTCTGCCAACGTTGTTTATCTCTCTTGTTGGAAGTCCCATATCCACGAGAGATTCTATCCCTTCATGGCTTTTTGATGTCATATCAACGAAAGTGGACTTGTTGTCCTCCAGCATTTTTAGAATAGGCTTCTCGTAGCTGTCAAAAAAACCACGGCCGTTTTCAAAACGGTTTTGTTTTGTCATGAGAGAGGCATTTTTTATCCAGCGTTTTTTGATTTTATTTCCTGGAAGTTCGTAAAGAATATTTTGTACAGAATTGCGATAGCGCTTTGCGAGATCAGTGGTTTCATTGCTTCCCAAAGTGGCCCAGCCTCTTTCATTTTTAAACAACCAGGCAAGATCTTTCGAGGAGTCCTGTCCTGATATCACTTCCATGGTGGAACCCAGAATCTTTCTCACATCAAGACCTGCTGGAACAAATTTTCTTCTTCCAAAGGAGCTTTCCTGACTTCCTGAAAGTTCGTAAAGTTCTCTAACAAGGGTGGTGAAATTCTTTTTTGATATCGAAGAAAGTTTTTCGATTTCGTTATCTGAAAGACCAAGTCTTAAAAGCCATATTTTTTCAACTGTGGACTCAAAAGTCTTGTTATACATGGAAAAAAAACTTTCACGTTCTTCTTTACCTGGGGTAAGGCGATATTGGGCATTTTCCATGTATTTAAAAATCTGGTGGATATAGGAGCGAAGTTGATTGGTTTGTCCTTCAAGCTTGAGCTTGTCAAAAAGGTATCTGTAGTTTTGATGGTGTCCGTCGAGATAGCGAAAAGTTCCCATATCAATTGTACTTCCGAGAGTGGTTCTGTTGCCGGGAGTGGGGGAGGCGTGTACTGCGTGTAGGTCATAATATCTGGCAGCTTCTTCCGAAATGTTTTTTACAAACATGGTGAGATAATCATCTACAAGTTTTTTGTCCACCTTTGTATTTTGTGGAAGTCCGAGATCTCTTTTAATTATGTATTCAAAAATTCTTTCGAATTGTGACTGGTTGTCTGAAAAATATCTGTAATGTGCAATTCTTGTTTGCCCACCAACTCTTACTGTAATTGCCGCCTTTGATGTTTTTCCTGTATGCTTGTCTTCCTTTGTCAGGGGAATTTCTATAACCGCAAGATCGATACTTGTATCAAGCTGGTTTTTTGCATTGATTTCGCTCATTATAAAACTGTGAACGGCTTCATTCATGCTTTGAAGTCCATCACTGTGTCCGGGATCTGAATGGTTAGTCCACGCAAGAGGGGTCTGTCCAATTCCTTTTAACACAACATCCACATTTCTTTTTGTGCCTCTTTCACTTAAGACTGACAGTTCCCCGGCCCATGCCGCACGGCCATCACCAAGGGCCTCTCCAGCCTTTTTGGAGCCACTATCCTGGTATCTTGTTGCAAACATTTCCACATCGGAGGCCGGGTTTTTGTTGTCGACAAAAACACTAAAGCGATCGAGAATTATTTTTTCAAGCTCTTTTGGATCTTCAGGTACTGAAAGTCCAAGTTTTTGTGCCGCCTCGTAATTGAAAAGAACAAGTTTTGCTCCGGAAAGTCTCCTCATCTTTAAAGGTACATAATAATCATTACCGAGATCCCGAAATGAGTGTTGTGTTGAGTCGAATGCCTTGTCCCACGTGTTCTTTGCAAAGGATAGATTTGAAACAAGTAAAACAAATAAAGCGATACAGGTAAAATTGATGAATCTTTTTTTATTCATATAGTGACACTCTCTGTTGCAATCCGTGTCTGTATTTTGCAGACATGATTATATTGGTTAACAGATTTCTATAAAGATCAATACGGAGCGTCAATACCCACAGTAAATATTACTGTTAATGCATAGCGCAAAGATGTAATCTGTGAGATGTCTTTCTATTTAATTATATTTTGTATTTACATTCGTAGTGGTTCATATTCAAAAAATGCTGGTATTCGATTCTTTTAAGATCAAGAGTCAGTTCCATTGAAAAATCCCTCGTGGCCAGCAGAACTTTTTCAAAATCCTCTATCTCCATGTGCTTAAGTGAACGGGATTGAAAATAATTCAAAGTGACATGAAACCTTGGGGCATATCTTAAAAACTGGACGTTTTCAAAGAGCTGATAAAGGTTAAGCATAATTTTATAATCCCTGTCTGTAACAGGATTAAAACCAACCAAAAGGGCGATATTCGAGACAGGATAAATGCGTGTTGATCTGAGTTTTACTATTGCCTCATCTGGTTTTTTTTCAAAGTAATTCTTTAGCTCGTCAATAATCTCCCTGCATTTTTCCTCGTTTGATTTAACCTTTTCTTCAAGCTTCACGTTTCTTTTGCCACTACTTAAATCATGGATGGTTATATGAAAAGTTTTGGAAATGATTTCTTCCGCAAAAATATCAAGTCCCCTGAATTTATCCCTTATGTTCTCCAGTACGGATATTTCGTCTTTTTCAATTGGGGAGATTACAGTGTCTCCAAAAAAATCCCTGAACTGTCGATCCTGTCCAACTTTTTGTTTCAACTGCCTGGGGACTTCCCAGAAATTTTTGATATTTGCAATTTGATCACACATTCTATTTTGTTCGTCTTCCACTTGTGTGACAAATTCACTATAGCTTGTCTTTTTTTTCTTCAGTTCCACGTTTTTTAAAAGGTTCACTGTCAATTTTCACCCACCTATGTACACATTCTTGAAACAAGTTTATTGATAATATCAATCCCCTTGATCACATCATCTTCAGATATGTATTCGTCAGCCTTATGGGCATTCATAATTGAACCAGGGCCGCTAATCAGACAATTGATTTTGTTTTGGCAAATAAATCCAGCTTCAGTCGTATAATGTGCAGCAAGTCTTTTATTTTCACCAGTAATTTCTCTGAGATTTTTTTCAAACTCACTTCCATCCTCTGTGAACATTGGAGGTACCTGTTCATGTAATTCGCAAACGATATCAGCGGAGGGATTTTCTTTTTTGATATCGTCAAGAAGTTTTGAATCGATTTCATTTTTAATTTCTTTGAAAATAAAATCCGTGTCGTCTCCTGGTAAAGTCCTGTAGCCTATTTCGATACTACACTCATCCGGAATAATATTGATGGATTTTCCACCATTAATCGTACCAATATTGATTGTATTAAATGGATAACCTGTAAAAGTATCCTCATGGCGGATATTCTTTCGATGTTTTTCCTGCAGATTATTAATCAATGACATTACACGTCCACCCCAGGCAATAGCATTAACACCCTCATCGACTCTTGAAGAATGTCCTTTTACTCCCTTGATTCTTACCTTCATTTGAGAATGTCCCTTGTGTGCTACAAGAACCTCGAAATTTGTAGGTTCTCCGATCAATGCATGTGCAGGACGTTTCCTGTCCAGATTTTTCATATATTCAAGTGCTGTTCTGATACCAATACAACCAACCTCCTCATCGTAAGTGAATACCAAAACGAGTGGTTTTTTAAGTCTGGATAAATCAAAGTTTTTTACAACAACAAGAACCTGCGCCAAAAATGTTTTCATATCAGCAACACCGCGACCAAAATAGACATTTCGTCCACGATCATCTTTCCCCGAAGAAAGTTTGAATGGTGAATGAATCCACTTATCTTTTTCAGCCGGAACCGTATCTGTATGCCCGGAAAGAATCAGTCCCCCTTCTTCATCAGGGCCAAAATAACATACCAGATTTGCCTTATCTTTTTGCTCATTGTAGACCCTGTGAATTTCTCCACCAAGGCCATCAATAAAATTTTCGATAAAATCAATCAACTCAAGATTCGACATATCGGAAACAGTGGGGATTGCAATTAATTGCTCAAGAACATCAATCAGCTTTTTATTCATACCAGCTCTCGCTATTTGTAATGTTGTTTCGTTAATATTGTCACATGATTGATTGCTTTTGAAGAAATATAGCAGTTCTCCCTCTTTTTGGGCATGGTTGACAATTTTAGTTTGATATCGAGAAAAAAGCACCACATTGAATGATCAAAAAAGAGTAAATATAATGGAAAAAACGGGGGTAGGATTATACCAGCTACTTATTTTGTTCATTACTGTAATAAATATCACGGGCCGGTTGACGATGAAGAACTGGCATCACTTCTTAGACAGCGAAAGATAACCATTCAACATTTTGTTTTTGATAATCAATTCAAATGTCTGTTTCAAATTGGAGATATGGAACAATTTCGTCAATTTCGACCTTCAAAACCGTCCACGATAGGTACTGGCGATTACCTCATCTGCAAAGAAGGGAAAATCAACGGGCCGTATCCCAAAGAGGGTATTATGGCCATGATTCAAGATGGTTCTTTGACTATCTTTGATTATGTGGCCGTTTGGGGTTCCAGTAGTTGGGTTATGATAAAGAAAATTCCTTATTTTGAGAGAAATATTCCGATTCCACCGGATTTTTATTCTGAAAGCTCGGAAGAAACTTCAAACACTATTATTTTGGAAAAACGCCATGGTGGATTGGAACTAACCCCGGAAATTATTCGAAAATATCCGCGCGCTCCATACTCTGCAAATAGCACTGTTGAAATAGGTAATAAATCCTTCGCTGGAGTCTGTACAACCCTTGCGACAGGGGGTTGTTTTATTGAAATACGAACAGATCCCTTCAAAATTGGTGACAAACTATTCATTCATATCAATTCAGATATGATCAGGATTGATATTAAAGTTCACGGAAAAATAACCTCAATTAATGAAGATAATGTGCGAGGTATTGGAATTCAATTCCTGGAACTTGATAAAAAAATCGAATTTGAAATAAACAATTTCGTGAATAAATACATTGCAATGATTAAAAGCAGAAATTCAAAAAAACAGTAGTATCAGATAGAAAGCCTGCTACTTACTTCCTTTTCAGCAGAAAGCCAATCTCCAAGCTCGTCACCATTACTAAAATTTCGTTTGCATGCATTCAAAAATGCCACTTCTTTCACCATTTTGAGTCTTTCCACGTGGCAGATGATATTCTTTTTAGTGATGGTTTTTTTCACAGTTGGTTTAGCTTTTGCTTTTGACTGGGCACTTGCCTTGCGTGTTGTTGATTTTTTAGTTGTTTTATTGGTTGTACTTGCCTTGGTGGCTTTACTGGTTGTCTTTTTCTTTGCCATATATATTCCTCCCGTATTGGATAACTCTAGTGTAGCAATTATCGAAAAGCAATACTCAAAACGTATCATAACCAATTCTTGAAAATACAAAAGTAATTATAGTTGTGGCATGGTGGATGACATGATATTTATTAAATCTAATTATGTTAGTTCGAGAAATATTGACACAAAACAGAATTTCACTGAGTTTCGAATTGTTTCCTCCTAAAACGGAGAAATCATCGGAAAATCTATTTAAAAATATTAAAAATTTCACACCTCTTGAACCTGCATATGTCAGCGTTACCTACGGAGCTGGAGGTTCAACCAGGGAATTAACACATAATTTAGTAGTCAAACTCCACAAGGAAACCAATTTGACTATTGTCGCCCATCTAACGTGTGTTGCTTCGACGCAAGATGAAATAAGAAAAATTCTTGAAATGTATGATGAAAAGGGAATTACAAATATCATGGCACTTAGAGGTGACCCTCCGGGAGGTCAAGCGACCTTTACGCCACCCAAAAATGGTTTTAGATACGCCAGTGAACTTGTAGCTTTCATAAAAAAACATTTCCCTCATATGGGAATAGGTGTCGCAGGTTTTCCTGAAGGCCATCAGGAATGTCCAAATCGCCTGCTTGAACTTGAATATCTTAAAAGGAAGGTCGATGCAGGAGCTGATTATATCTGTACTCAGTTTTTCTTTGATAATCGTGATTTTTATGACTTTCAGGAAAGATGTGTTCTTACAGGAATCAATATACCAATCATTGCAGGAATCATGCCGGTAAATTCCATTGAAGGGGCCAAGAAAATGGCAGGACTTGCCATGGGTGCGCGATTCCCGGCAAGATTATTAAAATCAATTCTTCGTGCTGATAATAATGATGCCATTAAAGCTGTTGGTATTCATTGGGCAACGGAACAAGTTCGTGATCTTATTGACAACAATGTAAAGGGGATTCATTTCTACACTCTGAATAAATCCGACTCTGTTACAAAAATCTGCAGTTCTTTGGGGATTGAGTCTTCTAAAAATCTCGAAACAGAAAACATTCTTCAAGACAAATTTTAAGTCCGTCTACTTCTCCAGTAATTTTTTACCGAATTCAAATGCAGACCAGTTTTGTTCAATAATCTGGTCTCCCTTTGATTTGAATCTTTCCTCTATCACTCTTTTCCAAACTTCGTCTGAAATAGGAAGAAATTTTGAAGATGCTCCCAAAAGACACATATTGCCAGCATGTTTGTAATTCAATTTTTTGGCACAATCATCTGTATCAACAATGGTTACGCCTGTAATCTTTTTAAGATTATCAAAAATGGAAGACAGCTCCGGGTAGTTATCTATATTAACAACAGGAACCGTGGCTGAAATAATTTTTGCATCCATGGCCATAAGTGGTAGATAGCGAAGGGCTTCCAGAGGTTCCATGCTTATAAGAAGATTTGCCTCTCCCGAAGTAACAACTGGACTTGTCACAGGCACCTGATCAAAGACAATATTTGCGCTGACTGCTCCGCCACGTTGGCTCATTCCGTGTATCTCGGACTGAAGTGCATAAAACCCGGAACGCCAGCAAGCTCCAAGGATCAATTGAGCAACCGTTATGGCGCCTTGTCCTCCAACACCTGCAACAATTACTCCAAACGGCTTATTAAAATCATTCATTTTACACCTGCCTCGAACTCTACTTTTGATAATACTTTTGGTATAATTTTTTTCTCAGTGCCTGAACACATTCTCTTCTGAAAATGATGATATCTGGTCTTTTTTGTGAAAACACATTCTCAAGATATTTTACATTTTCTTCATGCTTTTGTGGAAGTGGTTTTAACACATGGATTTGTTCTTCAGAGAATCCAAAGCTCCTGGCAATATCTTCAAAAATATCAATTGCCACTGTTGGTTGCTGACCGGTCATTCCTGTAATTTTATTATCGACAATAACAAGATTTGCATTTGCCGTCTTGCTCTTTGCCATGCTTATCAACGTTGGAAGACCTGAATGAAAAAAAGTGGAATCTCCAATAACGCCTATTGAAGGTTCGAGACCGGCCTCTGCTGCTCCGAGAGTCATTCCAACCGAAGCTCCCATTTCAACACAGGTATTAATCATATCAAACGGTGGCATTACACCCAAAGTGTAGCATCCAATATCTCCAAAAATTCTCGGTTCATCCACACCAATATTTTTCAAGGCATCTTTCATTGAATTAAAGGCATCACGATGTCCACAACCATCACAAAGACGCGGAGGTCTTGCTGGAACCACTACCTCTGATTCCTTCTTGGATTCAGCAAGTGGTAACTCCATACATTTTTTCAAAATAATTGGATTTAATTCTCCGTCCATTGGAAGAGATTTGTCACGACGTCCGTAAACCCTTTTGCCTTGTCCCATGTCGCGAATCTTGTCCTCTAGATACGGGTAATTCTCCTCGAAAACATAAATCTCTTCGCAGCTTTTAATAAACTTTCTGATATCCGTAAGACTTAATGGGTAGGAGCATACGTCCAATCTGTTATATTCTTTTAATGCAGGATATTCGCGACATAGCTGATTGAAATACGCGCGTCCCATGCCACAAGTAACTACACCGAGACGGTGGCCTGATATTGAGGTTTTATTATATTGTGCGGATACGGTTAACATTTTTGGCAGTTTTTCTCTGAGCTGTCTGTATCTCCTTTTTGCAATAGAAGGAATTAAAACCCAATCATTTTTGGTATCTTCCGGTGGGATTCCCAGACATTCGGGTAAATTCATATTTTCTTTTCTGGTAATTACTCCTCTGGAGTGGGAGAGTCTCGTGACCAGCCTGACCATTACAGGGACACCAAGAATTTCCGATATTTCAAAGGCCTGGCAAGTATAATCGTATGCCTCCTGTGGAGTGGAAGGTTCCAAACAAGGAAGATGAGCAAAATCCGCAAGGTATCTGCTATCTTGTTCATTTTGACTCGAATGCATACTTGGATCGTCAGCAACTGCAACTACAAATCCACCACGAATTCCTGTCAGCGCAGAATTCATAAAGGCATCCATTGCCACGTTTAGACCGACATGCTTCATGCAAACAAGGGCACGATGTCCTGTATAGCTTGTTCCCAGGGCCATCTCGTAGGCTACCTTTTCATTTGCCGTCCACTTGGCAATGCGTCCATCATCAAGACTGCTTACAATGTGTTCAATGCCCTCAAAAATTTCTGTTGATGGTGTCCCAGGGTATGCGTAAACCGACTTCATGCCGGAATCGATAGCACCCCAGCTAACGGCCTCATCTCCAAGTACCATTATCTCTCTTTCACTGATCTTCATATTTTCACCTGCTACGAATCCTTATAGTCATAAAATAAACGCCATCATTATATGCCGATCATGTTCCTCTGCATAGGGATTAAGATCGAATATGGTACAACCAATTAAAATCAGCTTACCTGCTTTAGCGTGTATTTTCAATATGTTAACATCGGAAATAATGATAATAGTTACTCAGGCCGGACATATTTTTTCCGATAAGTTTCCATAGGGTGTTTGAGAGATAATTTCTCTTAAAAAATAATGTATTATGATTTATCGCTCAGTGGATATTTTTGGGATTGTCTACCGGATTTTATTCGGAGTGTTCCTGTCTATTGTTGTCCAAATCTTTTTAATTCAGCTTTTTGCGTCTGATGTCCAGACACCACCTGAAGACAATTTTGAAATAATCTATCAAAATATAAGTTATTTCAACAATTTTGAAATTAAATACAATTCAACAAAACAAAAATTTAAAGTATTCAACTCAAAAAATAATTACAATAAAACATTTGAGATAAAAACGATACAGGATATCAATAAAATTACACAGGAACTTTTAAAGTTCATAAAAGAAAAGGAAGAACTGTTGCAAATTTCTGATATTCTGTCGAACTATCTCTATCAGCAGTCAGATTGCTGTATGCTCAATTTTGTACTTCCAACCAGTGGAACAAAATTTGATTCATTCAATAACGAAACGCGGGAGATATTAAGCAGAATTAAAAAAGACCATCAAAGTACTGGTATTTTACAAATGCGTTTTAATGGTAACATCCTTGAATTAAGATTGGAGACTGATAACAACGGTGTTATCAGCAGGTTTTCAGTTGTTGGTCTGGACGAAACATCTGAAGACTATACCGTTATCGAAAAAAATAATTCCATCATTATCAAGGATAAAAATGGAGAGATCGTTTTTATCCTCGGTACTGGAGATGACTTCAAAAAAGATAGTGGAGGCATTATTTCATTATCAACCATTTCCGACTCAGGAAAACTAAAAAAACGCCTGTACAACCTTACCAGAAAGAACAAAAACTGGAAAATGACTGTTAGAAGTTCAAATTTAGGAGTGATTGATCTGAGTTCTGATTCCAATCCTAATTTGAATTTTCTTGTCCTTGAGCAGGTGTTCGGGTTTATTCCAATAAAACTTGTAGGTGGTTTTATTGACTCAACGCTGGCAACAATCTACGTTAATCTTAAAAATCCAAAAAAACTTGTAAGACAAAAAATTATTGATGGGGCCCGGAATGCCTGTATTTTCAATGAAAAAAATCCGGAAAATGGACTCATTTCCAAAAGTGTGGTGGAGGAGATTGCCAAAAAAATCTCAGAGGAGCATTCGGTTAAATTTCAGCCTCTGAAAAAATCGTTTAACATCAACAAAGTGGCCTCTCTGTCCATTGTCGAGGCAATTGCACAACATCAGCTGGCTAAACTGAACGAAATGAGTGTGGACTCTGGTGTGGTGATTGAAGCCTCCAAAAGGGTTGTCAAGGATTTAAAAACCTGCTTTAACAATTCAGTAAAACAAAAACACCTTGATCAATGTATAAAACATTTTTCCGCATCAGCACATTATCGTATTGGACTTGAGGTTTTAAGAATACAACTGCCTCAAAATCTGGGTGAAATGACCCAGGACATTCGTTTAACTGAAAGCAAAGCGCAGGCGGCTTACAACGAATGTATGACAGAACGCTTCTTTGTTATCCAACCTGGTACAAAAAAAACCGGGAAAAGAGAGGGCTGTGAGGAAACCGAAGAAGATAAACAAACGCGCGAAATAGTTCAGTCATGTGTTTTCAGTGGATTTCTTGCAGGAACGGATAATGTCATTAATGAACAACTTTTTGAAAATATTGTATCTTTGCAGGTTGCCGGTAATGACACAGATAACACAGAAATTGAAAAACAGATAAAATCATTAAAAGAGTACTTCTACTCGTGTCTCGGACAAAACTCAATTGTTTCCAGAACTGGTGGGTATTATGAGTACAATCACAAGACACTGGCGGTAATGGAACCTGATATGTTCAGAGACACCCTTATGGTTTGTGTGGATGAGCTGACTAAAAATGCCGGTCGTGATTTGACCTCTATAACGATAAAAAAAGACCCGCGAATTATGTCTTTGTTTGAGGATGTAAATGGAGAAATTGACAGGGATAAACTTGACAGTTTTACAAACAATGTTCTCAAGGAGGGGTATGATCCATGCATAAAAGCGCAAAAAGAGTTGAAGCCTGAAGCATGTCGTTTTTTTATCGAACAAACAGGGATGCGTTTTGGAGCAATGGTCTCACTTAAAAATGAACTTGATGATGCAAATGTTTCTGGCCGTGATGCTTCAAAGGTTTTCGTGAATTTGAAAAACTGTACAAAAAAACTTGATGACTCAATCCTTTCCTCTGTTGTAGCAGAAGAGGTTACAGTTAACGAAGAAAATCTCTATCTCGAAAATTCATTAAACTGTATAAAAAATTCAATTTCCGATTCAAGTGAATATATTTCACAAAGTACTTTGAGCGACATGGTTTCGTCAGACCAGAGATTGAGGGACATGAATATTTCGGTGACTCCGAGAATGAAGGAAATACTTGGCAAGTCAGTAAAAAATTGTTTTTCAAGGGAAATTACACCGGTAAAATCAATAGACAAGCTAACAGATGATGAATTTCTTGAAAAATTAAAAGAAAAATGTACGCTGGTTGGAGAAAAAGTGATTACTCCAATAATTGTGGTTGCCGGCACCAATAGCACCATTAATCAATTCATCAAGGAGGGGAGTGTTAGTGATGCCAAAGCGAAAGAGGTGTTACAACTTTATGCAAAAGATCTTGATAAGAGGAGGAATCTTGGTGCCCAAAATCCATACGATCTTGAAGAAGTACTGACACTTGTCATAGGGCCTGTTATTGAATCCCGTGATGAAAGGAAATTGGACCGATTTATTGATGAATATGTTATTGGACTTGGTGAATATATTGCGCCTCATATAGTGGACCACGAGATTAGATTGTTGGTTTCCGACATGGGGAATATGGATGAAAAGAAAATACAGCAAATTATTGATAAAACCGGAACTGTCACAAAAGCGTGTCTGAGGATGTTTGTTGATGATGAGAAAAATCATTATGATGTTGGACAGGATATTTGGAAAAATCTTACGGATATCAGAAAGGCACGCAGTGATTACAGTACTGAAACATGGCAGTCCGCCTGCGAGGATTTTACGACTATTTTTGCCGGTAGGGATATTGTCCGGTTATATATGGAATCCTACGAAAATATTGACGGAATTCTTCCGAAAGAGGAAACGGTTAGAAACAGGATAATTGAGGACATACTTAAAAATTCGTATGATCCATGTGTCCAGACACTGAAGGAAAAATATCCCGATGTTCCAGTTGATCCAGACAAGTGCAGGGGAAAAATTATCGCTGAGGCCACGGCTGTTCTTATGCAGGAAAAAATCAGCCGGGAGCTTCTGGATTCATTTCCTGTCATAAATATAGACCAAAGATCAAAATTCATGCTAACAGAAGAACAATTAAAGGATAATGCGGAGACAAACAAAAAATTAATGCAAAAGATCTTCTCTGGTGACCATTCCATAAAAAAACTGAAAGAACGAATATTGACATTATATGCCCCATACGAAAAGGCTTCCACCGATGCTGAAAAGGCTGAAATACTAAAAAAAGCAGACCACGAATTTGATAATATTGTAAGCAACTTCACAAAAAAATCTGTCTTGATAGTGGGAGAAAAACTTTTAGACGAGGAGAGCAGGGAATATTTTTATCATGAATGTAGTCTTACTGGTGACGAAAGAACCAAGGCGCTTGCTAAAATCAAAAAAGAAAAGGGACAAAGGGAATATTACAAAAGGGTGTTTAACTGCAAACATAGGGATAAAATATTAACCAGACTTTTGGACGGGGATAATGTCGATGATCCAGGCCTGAAACTGTGCCTTAAAAACACAGATGATTACGATTACTGTGCAAAGAAAATATCACTCAAGGCTACCTCCCAAATAGCACCATATGCAATAGCTTCTTTCATCAAAAAACTGGATTTTTCAAGTGAGCACAAAAATGACATGACTGCCAGATTGACTGGTGAATTCAAAACATGCATTAATGATATTGAAAATAATCTGGAGCATTTGAACCAGGACGTTGTGGATAAACGCCTCAATGAATGCAAGATAAAAATTGCAAATTTTGGACTTGAAAAATTACTTCCGATCCTGTCATCTCTGGAGGAAAATGTTCCCCTGGCCGATAAACTTCCTTCCCGGTTTTTGGAACCTGTAAACAGAATTATCAGTAAGAATCTGGCAAATAACATAAAGGTATGTACCAAGACCATTTCCAGGGAAGAGGATTTTGAAGTGTATCTCACACTATTTAATGGCTGTATTTCACATGGAATGACTTCAAGCTCAATTGATGCTATGGAGACAATTGGCACCAAGATGAAAATCATTAAAAAAATCACGGAAAAAATTAAAAAACAGATTATAAAGACAGAGGAGTCATTTATAAAAGAGGTATTCAAAAAGAATCAGTTGACTCCACCAGATGTGCCTTACGGGAAAAACAGATCACCTGAGGTATTTCTGAAGGCAGTCTCATACTCTCCTGATGTCAACATGGATCATGAATGGGTAAAGGACAATGTTCTGCGCGATTTGAATGAAACGGTTGTAACGCCTGTGCTTGATTATGTTGATGATTTCGACGAGATCCTGCGAAACCATCCATACGCATGGGTTGGTATGTAATTCCGGATTATTTTTTTGGTATTTTATACTTGACCAGTTTTCCGCTTAATGAACCAATCTTAACCTTTGCCCTGAATTGAAGAAATTTTCTGGTTTTATCCTTGGAGAACCAAAAAAGAATATCCCCTTTTTTCTTTAAAACTCCGGGAAAACGCGTCTCTGCCTTGATTCTTATTGCTGGAATTTTCTCGCTACCGATTTCAATGATGTCTTCACCAACGACCTCCAACTTAAGTATCCAGACTTTGGCCCTTGTGACAATTGGGAACTCATAAATAACATTCTTTTTCAAGGGGAGTCCGCGTGCAAAAAACAATGCCGAAAAGGAATCCTGGAAAAACCTTGGTATAAATTCGGAACGTTCATGTTTTCTCAATTTTCCCCTTTTGATCCGTTTATACCAAAAAAATGTTTTAAGCTTTGAATCATCAAAAAGTTGGAGATCATTAACCTCCTGGATTGATTCTTTTTGAATCAGTTGGAATTTAACTGGAAGAAAAGTGTCCTTGTTAACAAATGATTCAATGGAATCATCAAGCATGTAAATATACTTGTAAAAATTCGCAGACTGCAATCGTGCTTTCATATGCCACGCATATCCGCCGGCAATTTGTACGGGTTGCATGGTTTTCATGGTAACATATCCGGCCGTAATCCCAATATATTTTACGACCAATACATATTCTTCTCCGGGAAAGATTACAGGATTAAAGATCTTCCATGTATCTGCATATGTGGCATCGTAAGCCTTGTATTTTTCAGGAAAATTCTCTGGATAATTCAAAGGCAGTGTAGTGTCTGTTGATTTCTGTGGAGTGATGGCAGATACGGATTTTGTGGAAACCTTTTGTATTCCTCCCTCTTTTTTTCGTTCAATCTTTTTGGGTTCAGTCTTCTTTTGTTCTGGTTTTGCCGATAATGCCTCCTCGGACTTGAATTTGCTGAAATCACCATTTTTCAGATTAAAAGTTTCAACAAGATCCTTCTCCTTTTTATCAGTCGATATGTGTGCAGCACATGACACAAAAAAGAAAATAACAAACAAAATTAAAAATCCGTTCAATTTTTTTATCATCTAATTTACCAACAAGACGTTGTTGATTTTATCCTTAACTTCCTGTTCTCCACTAATAAAATACATCTGAATCTCCAAAAAGAAAAAATTTTCCGATAATTTCAATCTTTTTATTTTTACCATATCCTTCTCTGTCGTAAGAATCAAGCAATCCTCTTTTTTAGCTTTTTCCACAATTGATCTGATTTCATTTGAATTGTAATCATGATGATCTGGAAAAATCAATTTATCAACCATTTGTACTTCAAAACCTTGAACCAATTTAAAAAAAGATACCGGTGAGGCGATACCTGTCACACAAATCACTTTCCTGTTTTTGAGTTCATTCAATTCGATATTCTTTTCAAAATTTGAATTATAAATCCCAGTTGGTTTGTAACCGATCTCGCCAAATGGAACTTTTTTATACATGTTGGACTTAATGAGTGTTTTCAGCGAATTTACCTGCATTCTTGTCGTCTGATCAGTTCTTCCTATAAGAACAATATCAGCATCTGCCAGTGCTGAAAAACCTTCTCGCAGATAACCCCATGGTGCCACATGATATTTTCCAACAGGCATCAGGGCATCAAATAAAACAATATTCAAGTTTCTGGAGAGCTTCAGATGTTGATGCCCGTCATCCAACACAATTACATCAGGTTTTTCGTCATGAAAAAATTTTTCAAGATTTTGACTCCGTTTTTTGCCAACAACGATAGCTGCTTTTTTGAGTTTTCTCGACAACAGTAGGGCCTCATCTCCAAATTCCAGTGGGCTGTGCCCCAATCTGCTACTGCTACGGAGTATTCCACTGCTTGATTCAAGCTTTCCCTTGTATCCGCGCATAAGTATCATGACTTTCTGTTCCATTGTATCAAGATATTTTGAAAGCCAGATAACAAAAGGAGTTTTCCCTGTTCCTCCAAAGGTCAAATTTCCAACAGAGATTATGGGAACTTTGTAGGAATTTCTTTTTAAAAGTCCATAGTTGTATAAAAAACGTCTTATACGATATACATAATCCCAAATAAAGGACATTGGAATCAGAAAAATTGTAAGAAGATACTTAGCTATTTGTTTCGTTAACATAATATGATTCACTAATCACTCTGCTCATATAATCAGGGAGTTTAAATGTCTCCCCCTTAAGCATGTTTTTTGTTTCACTTAATGATTTCTTTATTTTTTCGTATTCATCCTTGTTATTTATCCAGTTCAAAAGTGCTATGTTCAGGTTTTCAATATTTACATTTCGCTGAATAAATTCAGGGAAAACCATTTTCTCGTGTACAATATTTGCAAGGGAAATAAAACCCTTGTAACGTACGAAAATATTAAAAATCACTTCGTTTAGCATGGAACCTTTGTAACAGACCAGTGTGGGGACCTCAAATAGTGCTGTTGCAAGTGTTATCGTACCACTGGTCGCAAGTGCAAAATCAGCTTCAGTAAGGGCATCAGGCAATTCAGTGTTATCATATATTCTGTCAATTTTATCAATGTATGGTAGATAATTTTCTTTTTTTATGTTTGAACAACATACGATTGAAGTCTTGACGTCAACATAATTTCGCAGTTTTTCCACAGCTTCCCAAAAAATTGGAAGCTGAAGCTTGACTTCAAAATTTCTACTACCTGGAAGAAGCAGCAATTGGATACACTTTTCAACTTTTGAAAATGGCTTTGCAGAAATATCCAATTTTTTATTTTCAATTTGTTCTTTGTAGGTAATCCACAACGGGTGTGGTACCCCTTGAACTCTTCGTACTCCTCTTTTCATAAACCAGTTTTTTTCAAAGGGAATAATCGTAAAAAGCGTATGAACTGTCTTCTCAAGGATTTCTGCTCGCCATGCCTTCCATGCCCATGCCTGGGGGGCAACATAGTATAAGACAGTTATACCCTTCTTTTTGAATCTTTTTGCAAGTTTCAAATTAAAGGTTTGGAAATCAATAAGGATGGCCACCTTGCAGTTTCTCTTTTCAACTTCTTTCAGTATTTTTAAATATGCCTTTATATAAAAGGGAATTTTGAAAAACACTTCACTGAATCCAAAGCTGGAAAAATCCTTTAAGTGAAATACCAATTCCATGCCTTTTTTTTCAAGAGAGTCTCCTCCGACACCCCAAAAGTGTGTATTCGGCAACCTGTGTCTGAGTTCGTCAAAGAAACTCAAACAATGATCCTCTCCCGATTTTTCGCCGGCAATTATTAAGCAATTTTGTCTTGATTTATCCATTATCAATCTATCCGGATGGCATCACCTGTTTCAAGACTTTGAGTAACCTTGTCCAATAACTTTATAACATTTCTTCCAGCACGCGCATCTACAATAGGATGTTTCATATCAATAATGGAACGATAGAAATGCTGTTGTTCGATCAAAAGGTGGTCTCTTTTTTCATAAGAATTCTTTTTTACGTAGTCTTTCGTATTGGTGGTGTTTTCAGAGGCAAGCAGGATTTCGTTATTCATAAGATCAATATAAAGCGTTCCAAATTTGTTGGTAACCTCCAGACTTCTCACTTCCTTTACATAATTCCTGCCGACCGTAAGGAAGGCCTTTCGGCCTGAAGAAAACTCGAAGGTTGAAGTAACATGATCCCATTTTTGAGTCCTGATCTTGAATCCAATAGATGAGACTCTGTTCGGAACTTCTTTAAAAAGATGCATTAAAAGATCAAGGTCGTGGATCATCAAATCCTGTACAACATCAACGTCTGTGGCACGTCCCTTGAAAGGCGCAATACGATTCATAACAATCATACCGCTATGATTGAAAAAGGCTGAATAATCGTCCAAACGTTCAAATATTTCATGAAATCTTTCACTGTGACCAACCTGGAGCACTACTTCGTGCTTGTAAAGCATCTGGACTATTTCTCCAGCCTGGGCAAATGTTTCGGTAAGCGGTTTTTCGCAAAAAACGTGTTTGGAATTGGTCAAAAGGTATTTGACGAGATCAAAATGTGACGATGTGGGGGTGACAATTATTGCTGCATTAATTTTATCCATTATCGAGGAAAGATCGTCGGTAATAATTATTCCCGGATGTGCCTCTTTTGCCCGTTGTCTCGATTCTGAACTCGTATCTACAATGGCAACAAGTTCGGAATTTTTAAGTATCTCGACTTTTTGTGCATGCCACTTTCCCAGGTGACCATAACCAATAACTGCAACTTTTACTTTTGTGTACAATTTTAATCCCCTCGTTTTACTAAGACATAAAAAATGGTGCAATTCCAACCTTTGAGACATTTATAGACTCTACAATTTCCATGACGACAGGGTTCTTCTTGTAATCTTTCATACATTTATCGTTGTCAATGAATGATTTCGGTGAAAAAGCTGATGATTCCATTGAGCGATAAAATTCAACAACTTCACTGATTACCTGTCTGTCATGTCCCATTCTTCGAAGACCAATGATATTTATTCCCTTAAGTCTGACTCGGTTTCCGATAGCAGTACAATATGGAGGAATATCACGATCCACGGCACTTGCACCACCAAGATAGCCGGCAGTTCCTATTGTTACAAATTGGGAAACATTCGTTCCACCTCCAAGAATAACCCTGTTTCCAAGTTTCACATGCCCTGCAAGGTTGACCGAGTTAACTACAATACAACCATCACCAACAACGCAGTCATGAGCTATATGGGAATAGGCCATAAAGAGTCCGCCTGATCCAACTATAGTCATCATGTTTTCCTTTGTGGTGGCACGATGAACGGTGCAACTTTCACGGAAAGTATTATTATCACCAATTTTTACTTTCGTTGGTTCATTCTTGTATGAAGTATCCTGTGGTGGTGCACCGATGGAGCAAAATTGAAAAAATGTATTATTTTTTCCAATTTCAACATCTCCCTCAATTACCACATGTGACTTAACTATTGTTCCGCTTCCAATTTTAACGTTTGGTCCGATAATGGAATATGGCCCGACAGATACATTTTCATCAAAGGTTGCTCCATCTGAAATAATCGCTGTAGGATGGATTTTTACACTCATGTCTATCCTCTTTTAATATTTAACCATTGCCAAAATGGTTGTTTCGCTCATCAAGATATCTTCATGAAATATTTTGCAATCGTAGCTCATAATGGGATTGTTAAATGCACCCCTGCATTTTGTACAAATACATTTGATTTTAAGATTCATTCCGGGAACAACAGGTTTTCTGAATTTGCTGTTATTAATACCCATAAAAGCAACATCAAGATTAATATTAAATGGATCAGCAGCGCGAACAGTTATGGCAAAACATGAAGCCTGTGCCATCATTTCAACCTGGACAACTCCAGGGAGAATAGGGTTGCCGGGAAAATGTCCTCTTAAAATTTGTAAATCATCGCGGACATGAAAATTGGCCTCAATTTCAACTCCCAGCGTATCATTATTGGTTGTGATATCACCTGCCTTAAGCTCCTTATCGTTCTTTTTTATCGATTCAATTGAATCCAAAAAAAGAAATGGATCCCTGTGAGGTAGAAATGATATTATTTTTTCCTTATCAAGATACATTATGATCCTTTTATTGTTTTCTTTTTTTTCTTTATTTGATTCTGAATAAACGCATTTGCCCTGAACCAGTCATTAATAGATCTTGCTGGATGTCCTGCGACAACGCTTTTAGAAGGCCAGTCCTTGGAAACCAATGCCCCTCCGGCCACCTGACAGGAATCCCCAATTGTTACACCCGGTCCCATTCCTGATTTTCCACCCATAACGGTATAATGGCCTACGGTACAACTGCCGGATAGACCTACATGTCCGCAGAGAATCACCCCTTTTCCAATGAAGCAATTATGGCCGATCTGGACTCCATTATCAATTTTGCTACCGTTTCCAATAATCGTTGGAGAAAAAGTTCCTCCATCGATACAGGAACATGACCCGATCTCCACATTGTTCTCAAGAATGGCCCCACCCATATGCCAGACTTTCACATGTTTGGTTCCGTCAAAGTTATATCCAAATCCGTCAGAACCGATGACGACACCTGAATGTAGTCTGCAATTTTTGCCAATTTTTACATTTTGATAAATTGAGACATTGGGATAAAGGATTGTATCCTCACCAATTTTAGAGTTTGAAAGAATGACACATCCTGAGTTGATTATTGCGCCTCTTTCAATAACGACATTTTTTCCAATAAAAACGTTGGGTGCGATCTTTGTTTCAGGATGTATTCTTGCTGTTTCGGTTTTGCGGCCGTCCACAATATCATCAAAATCATCAACCATCTTTTCGTAATAAGGCCTGGACAGTCGTGACATTGAGAGGTTGACATCCTTGACAGTGGCGATCATCGATAGAACACGTTTCATATCTTTGAGCAAGGTTCCATTGTCTTCCTGTAAACAATTCCAGAATTTCTCCTCTATCAGCACAATATTGGAAGAGTTAATGTTTCCACTTCGCAACTTTTCCAGAAAATTCTCAAGAAATTTTTTTTCGCGGATAAAGACGATGTGGTTTGCCATCGGCGATTCTGTTGTGGAAATTCCTGAGATCTTACTATCCCAGAAATCCGGATAGACCAAATTGATCGAGGAGTCATATTTTTTAAGTTCATTTAGTTTCAAAAAACAAATCCTTCAAAAAGTGCAGGAATTATTTTGCTGGATGTTTTTTATTAAATTCTTTAATAATTTCAGCAGTTAAATCCTTGACATTTTTAGCGTAAACAATGGGTGTAGTGCTTGTTTCAAAGGTAAATTCAACTGCATTTTTTTTGGAAACAGTCTGAATAATTTCCTTGATTTTCTTTAAAATGGGCATTTTTTCTTTTTGTTCCATGCTTTGCATTTCATTTTGGTATTTCATGGACAGCTCGCGAAGTTTTAACAACTTTTTTTGCATTTCAACTTCTTTTTTGCGTTTGGCATCGTTATTCATTACCAATCTTTGTTTTTCAAAGTCCTCTTGAATCTTTCGCAAGTTGCTTTCTTTCCCTTTAAGTTCTTTTTCCTTTTTTTTGAATTCTTTCTGAAGCTTCTTTTGGATTTTCTTTCCCATATTGACGCTTACCAGGACTTTTTGGACATCAACCTGTCCGATAACAAATTTTGCAAAAACAGGCATGGCCAGACTAAACAGCATGAGGCACACAAAAATTTTCTTCATTATATTTCTCCTTTTTAAATCCTAAAAAATCAGAATAATTGTCCTATGTCAAAATGGAACTGGCTGCCTGCAGCAGCGTCAGGATTGATTGGTACTCCATATTCAAAACGTAATACTCCGATAGGAGAGAACCATCTGATACCGATACCGTAATCCATTTTAAACGTATAATTTTTTCTCTCTCCAATATGCTTTCTGTAAATGTTACCGGCGTCAAAAAACAGGACCCACTTGAGACCGGCTTCTCTTGCCAGGGGATGTTCCAATTCAACGGTTCCCAAAATAGAAAAAAGTCCGCCATCATTATAAATTCTTTTGAGACCATTGGCGTAAGTGATGGTCCTTTTTGGACCTATTGCTTCAGGTTCGAAACCTCTCATGTTTCTTGCACCACCCAGCGTATATTTTTCTGTTCTTGGTATTTTTTGTCCTCCCACCTTGTTCATCTTTGCCGCGTACACTCGTGATCGTAGAATAAGATCTTCCCAGACACTTTTAAAATACCTGGTGTCGAAATCATATCGCAACCATCTTTTATCTCCACCAATTCCTGCATATTCGGCGGATGTACTGACGTAATGTCCACTTGTTGGTTCAAAACGATTATTTCTCTTGTCATGAACCAATGTTGTTTTTACCGATGAGGCAATACCGTTTTCGGTTTCTGTATCAATGGAAGGATTATCTAATGAACTAATCGTTGTATCTTCAAATTTATATGTCATGAAAAGTCTTGTATAATCAAAAATCGGATAACCTATTCTTGTATCGAAACCAGTACGTTTGTAGCTGTAGGAGTCACTTGCTGAATTATGAATGCGGAATATGTCACCTCCGGCGGTCCATTTTGTGTCAAAGAGATATGGCTCGGTAAAACCAACGTTGAACGTCTTGCTGGTTTTCGCAAGAGACAAACTGAATGACAGATTTTGTCCGCGTCCCATCAGGTTTGTCTGTGCAATAGACGCCTGCATGAATCCACCGGAAGCCGTGGAGTATCCTGCCCCCAGGGAAATCTGTCCTGTATTACGCTCCTTGACCGATATTTCCACATCCAGAACATCGTCCTTGCCTTTCGGTGTATTTGTATTGAAAACGATACTATTTGGTTCAAAAAATCCGAGGCGTTCAACATTTTCCTTGGATTTTCGCATATCAGTTCCGGAAAATTTTCGTCCCTCTCTGATAAGAAGTTCTCTTCTGACAACCTTGTCCCGTGTTTTGTGATTTCCCTTGACGGTTATTTTTCCGAAGTAGGCCATTTTTCCCTTTTCAAATGAGAACTCCACATCAACCTTGTTTTCACCGGGAACAACATTAAGAGTCCGTAGAACGTTGGCGAAGGCGTACCCTTTGTCTTGATACATCTCTGTAAGTTTCTGTATGTCTTTTCTCAGTGTCTCCTCGGAGTAAATACTGTCACTTTTTAGATTGATTTTCTCTCTTATTTCTTCTTCCGAAAAAAGAACCTCACCCTGAAAAGATATCTCATTAACGGAAAATTGCGGTCCTTCTGTCAGCTTGATGGTGACGAATACCCACTTTTTATCCTCTGAAACAGTAATATCCGGGGTCCCCACATTCACTTGAAGATATCCCTTCGTCTTGTAAAAATATTTGATTCTTTCAATGTCTGTTTGAAAATTGAATTCCTTGAAATTTCCAGCCCCGCTCATGAAGGAAAAAAGTCCCTCTTCCCTGGTTTCCATTATGCCTTTGAGTTGTTGATCGGAAAAGGCACCGTTCCCAAGAAAAATGATCTTTTTGACTCTTACCTTGTCAAATTCCTTGATATTGAAAACAAGTTCAATATTTTCCTTGTTTACAAGCTTTATCGTATAGTCGACAGAGGCTAGGTAATAACCCTTCTCTTCATAATATTTCTGTAGTGATTTAATGTCATTTTTAACTGTATTAACATCGAGAATTGAAAACTTTCTGCTTTTAACCTGTTGAAGAAGATCATCTTCTCCGATGTCGTCGTTACCCTTGAGGACGATATTGGTTATTATCGGTTTCTCCCTCACTATGAATGTAAGTCGTCCTTTATTGTTTGTATGAGCTTCGACAAAATCAAAATATTTCATGTCGTAGATTTTTCTTAAATCCTTGCGAAGAAGATAGTTATCAAGAGTCATTCCAACCTTTGATGATATCTTTTCCAGAACCGCTTCCTTCTCAACTTTTTTCAGTCCTTTAAATGTAATTGACTTGATTACAAAGAGATTTTTCCGTGGGCCCAAATCGTTGCCAACAACAGTGCTGGCATCAGCAACGCCGCAAACGAAGACCATTACTATTATTAACCTTATGAATATCAAACGAGCAAGAGACATTCGATCTCCAATTATTTTTATAACATCCCTATTACATATGCCCGACAATTAGACCGATAAGTGCAGTAAGTCATATTGTCCAAGCAATATATTCAAGAATTAAGAAAATATCAATAATCCCTTCATCTTACAAAGAGAAAATGCACATATTTCAATTCTTTTCAATGGATTTGGATTTAAACACCTGACACGGACAGACTATCCACCTTGCCGTCGCGCAACGTAAAACGGTTTTTAAAACGTGCTGCGACGCTTCTATCATGAGTTACGACAACTAGCGTTGATCCATATTTCTGTGTTAATTCCATAAGAAGAGTGATTACAATATCGGAATTTTGAGAATCAAGATTTCCAGTAGGTTCGTCGCAAAGAAGAAGTTTTGGTTTTAAAGATAATGATCTGACGATATTAACGCGTTGTTGCTCTCCTCCTGAAAGTTCAAATGGATATTTGGAAAGACAATGAGTTATGCCCAATATCCCTGCAAGTTCTGTCGTCTCCTCTTTTATTTTGCTGATATCAAAACCACCAATCCGGGCCGGTAAAAGAATATTATTCATACAATCCATTGTTGGTAACAAAAAATGAAACTGAAAAACAAAACCAACAAATTTATTTCTGAAAGTTGCGAGTAATTCGTCACCAAGACTTGTGAGATTTCTCCCTTCAATGAAAATATCACCTTTTGAAGGAATGTCCAATCCTCCAAGAAGATAAAGCAAGGTTGATTTGCCGGAACCAGAGGCTCCGGTAATGACATATTGGGAATTTTTTGCCAGGGAAAGAGTTACTCCTCCCAAGGCTATCATTTTGCCAAATTTTTTTTCAACATTATCCACTGTAACAAGTGTATCACCGGCCACCAATTGTATCCCCTTTTTAATTTACGCAAATTCCTTTCTCAAACCTTTCAGGATTGATATTTTTTTCAATCTTGCAAGTCCAAACCATGAGATTAAAAAAAGCCATGCTAATGCAAGTACAAAGACAAGTATATAATCAAACAGATCAAGAGACAAAGAGAGTGTTCCGATATTGTATATGTCACTCAAGGATTCAAAAAAGCTGAAATTCCTTAGAAAAATATCGAAAATTTTCACCATGAATATTGATATGAAACATGAAACACTCCATAAAAGTGCAATTAACAACAACCAGACCCTGGTAAACCTCTTTCTTCCAATTCCAAGTGCCCGGATCAAAAAAAGTTCGCGTGATCTGCCTTCATTCAAAAAAATAATAAACGCAAGTACATTAAAAACCGAGATAATAACAACCAGTTGAAGAATTATACCGATGACAAATTTTTCAACCTCCACGGCCTGGATTAATGACGAGAATTCATGCCAGTAGGGAAAAACAGCAAACTTGCTTCCAAGTGCATTTTTCAATGTTTTTCTCAGTACAAGAATTTTCTCGGTGTGTTTTTTGTTGATGGCATGATCTTTGGCAGACGCCAGATTTACAAGAACATTATTAGTGGAATAGCGAAGCTGCATCATCTGTTTCAATCTTTTTTTGGCAAGATAAAACATTCTGGAGTCTTTTTGGTAAATTTCATGTTTAATTATCTGTCCCACTTTGAATCGTGTGAGCTGTGGTAGTGCCGAAATTTCAGTATTTCCGTTGGCGAGTGCCAGAACAACATCCTCTCCGTTTTTTACTTTCAGTCTTTTGGCCAGCTCGGCCCCAAGTGCGACCTGTCCTTCATTGATTTTAATGTATACCCCGGTAACTTTTGCGTAGCTTTCCGGTTCAACTCCTCTGACCAGCACTCCCTTTGAAATTTTTCCGCGTATGGCAAAGCCTTGAGATTGTATAACCGCGGTATATTCATTAATTCCCAATTCGGCCAGCAAACTGGAAATTTCACCCTCAACATTAAAAAATCCCTTTCGTGAATAAAATTGTAAATCCCCTGTGGATTTTTTAAGTGCCTGTCTCAGGGAAAGTTCAAAACCATCCATTATGCCGATTGTGGACAAAATAACCGAAATGGAAAAACCAAGGCCCAAAAACACACCGATGGCAAATTTTATCGAGGATTTTTCGTTGAATATCAGGCCCAATATAACCTTGAATGATGTCCACATTCTCTATTTGCTCCTGTCGGTTTTTTGCACATTCCATCTTAAAAATGAATTTATAAAGGCATCCAAATCGCCATCAAGTACTCTTTCTGCTGATCCAACTTCACAATCTGTACGATGATCCTTCACCATCTTGTACGGGTGCAGTACGTAGGATCTGATCTGTGACCCCCATGCAATCTCCTTTTTTCCGGACTCAAATTGTGCTTGTTCCTCCTTCCTTTTTTCAATTTCCATTTCATATAAACGCGAACGAAGAACTTTCATTGCCTGGACACGGTTTTGATATTGCGATCTTTCGTTCTGACATGTAACCACAATTTTACTGGGAAAATGTGTTATTCTCACTGCAGAATCCGTGGTATTAACCGACTGCCCGCCGGCTCCGCCGGAACGATAAACATCAATCCGAAGATCCTTCTCCTCAATTTCAATCTCAATATCATCGTCAACTTCCGGACTTACAAATATTGAGGCAAAGGACGTATGCCTTCTCCCCTGGGAATCAAATGGTGAGATTCGCACCAAGCGGTGAACTCCAGCCTCTGATTTTAGTAATCCGTAGGAAAAATTACCCTCAACAAGTACCGTGGCGGATTTTATTCCCGCCGAATCGCCGGATTGTAAATCTAAAACCTTGTGTTTGAAGTTTCTTCTTTCTGCCCATCTGGTAATCATTCTAAAAAGCATTTGTGCCCAATCACAGGACTCTGTTCCACCTGCACCGGCATTAATGGAAACAATTGCATTATTTGGATCAGCCTCTTCGGATAACAATGCCTGTCTTTCGACTTCATCAAATTTACCCGTGAAACGATCATAAATCTTTATTCCTTCCGAGGCGGAATCTTCATCGTTATCCTCTTCGGCATACTCCAACAGGATTTCAAATTCATCATAAAGCTCTTGCAGACCATCATAAGTGTCGACGATTTCCTTTGCGACAGATTTTTCTTTTTGAATTTTTCCAGCTTTTTGACTGTCGTCCCAGAATCCTTGTTCCAATTCCAGTTTTTCTATTTGTTCAAGACGAATTACTTTGGAAGTTAGGTCAAAGAGACCTCCGAAGACTTTCAAGTTTCTTGTCGTAACCTTGCATGCTGATTTTGCATTCATTCAATTTGATTTTTAATATTTCTTCCATTACAACCCGCCTAAAATTTTTCCCAGAATTATTTCCTGTTCCTTGAACATTTTTATTTCGTGTTTCCTTGAGAGTTCGTGATCATATCCAAAAAGGTGTAAAAAGCCGTGAACCAATAATCGAACAAACTCCTCTTTCTCCGTCACTTCGTATGCACGTGCCTGTTTTTGAGCAATATCCTTGCAAATTACGATGTCACCTAAATTTATGTTTTCAAACAAGTCACTATCTTCAACTAAATTTTCATACATGGGAAACGAAAGTACATCCGTAGGGGCGTTTTTTTTCCGGAATCTTCTGTTTAATGTCTGTATTCTTTGTTTACCGCAAAGCGTCACAGTGAAATCAAAATCTTTTTTGCGCTTTTTTAATTTTTCAAAAATTTTTGACTGTGTGATCCATCTATCGAGAACATCAAGACTTTTTACAAGCAATTCCTTGTTAGATTTGCGGCCCCAAAATGGTTTTGCTTTGCCCGTATCAACCAAAAATATTTTAAGTTTATGTCCTTCCAGTTTATGTACTTTCATTATATTCTGTTTTATAGGAGAATACGGTTTTAGACAACAGTAACATATGGATATTGCAAAATGAAACACCCTGAACTGGACAAGCTTATCGAAGTTGTAAGAGAACTCAGAAATCCCGGCAAGGGATGTCCGTGGGATCTCAAACAAACACACGAATCGCTTTTGAAGTATCTTCTGGAAGAAAGCTATGAATTTATAGATGCCACCGAAAACGGGGATGCTGAAAAGATGAAGGATGAATTGGGAGATGTTCTTCTCCAGGTTCTGTTGCATTCGGTTATCGCCGAACAAAATAAAAAATTTAATCTTGAGGATATCTCAAAAAATTTGTCTGAAAAACTCATAAGACGACATCCACATGTTTTTGAGAAATCTGGAAAAAACATAACTTCTGAACAGGTCAAGGCCAATTGGGATATAATTAAAAATCGTGAAAAAACAAATGAACATGAGCATTTGATTGATGAAGGGTATCTTTCATTTCCTGCACTTTTTTCTGCCAATCGTATTGGAGAAAAAACACACTCTGTACGTTTTGACTGGCCAGGATGGAGGGAGGTTCAGGATGTCGTTGAAGGTGAGTGGAGTGAACTCAAGGAGGAACTTGAATCTTCTTCCGGGCATGTTCATTCGAGGATTGAAGAGGAAATCGGGGATCTTCTTTTTTCCGTGGCACAGCTTGCAAGACATCTTAAAATTCATCCGGAAGAGGCACTTAGAAAGGCGAATCGGAAATTCATTAAACGCTTTCAGAAAATGGAGGATCTGATAAAAAAGGAAAATATGGATATTCACTCCATGAACCAGGCTGAAATGGATGATTATTGGGATAGGATAAAGGAAGAGGAGAAGGATAAGACGTTTGATGATGAAGCTTGATTGTAAATATATCAAATTAACGCCGGAACAAAGACTCTATGGTGTTGATGTGCCGGTTATTGGTCTGACAGGAGGGATTGCCACAGGAAAAAGTGAGGTCTCAAAAAAACTTAAAAATCTTGGTATTGAAGTAATTTGTGCTGATGAGCTTGTAAAAAAAATATATGCAAGGAATGATGCTGGAGATTTCGTTAAAACATTATTACCGGATGCCATTAAAAACGGACAGATTGATTTTGCTGTTTTGAGGCGGGAATTTTTTTCAAACACGGTCATTCAAAACAAAATCGAAAACTTTATTTACAATCTTTTGCCGGAGGAATTTTACAAGACTATTAATCAACATCCATCATCGGATTTTGTTGTTTATGATGTACCACTCCTGTTTGAAAAGAATATGGAAAAACTCGTTGATCTTGTTGTTTGCGTTTATTCGCCGGTTGAAACACAGATTGACAGACTCCTTAATCGTGACAATATAACCGAACATCTGGCACGTGAAATGATTGCAAAGCAAATGGACATTGAAGAAAAAAAAAGAAGAACTGACATTATCATTGATAATTCGAATCATCTGGACGAACTCGACGGAAAGGTTGAGGAATTCGTCTCCATGATTATCTAATCTACCATATTGTATCCATGTATTTTATATCAATACTCGAGTAGTCCAAAAGTACATCCTTATCGATTTTTTCTTTCTTTGAAACCTTTAAAATTGCATTTTTGAGATAGATTGATTCTGTGATGTTTAACGCATTTTCATAATAGAAAAAAGCAGTCTCATGTTCATCAATATAATGGTAATAAAGTCCAAGGAGAAATTGATTTATCGCACTTTGCTGTGGATTGTGCATCTTGCATTCTGTCGCCATTAACAAGATGTCATGTGATTTATCAATCTTGGAATTTCCCATTAATATTGCACCATAAATCAAGTCATAGCTACAATCACCTGATTTTTCATATGCCTCTTCTAAATATTTTTCTCCTTTCAATTCATTTTTATCAGTTACGATTGCAGCGTAGGCCTTAAGATAAGACTTGAAAGCTTCGGTGACTTTTTTATTTTTTGGTTCAAATAATTCAGGTTCTCTTCCGTTTTCCATTTGATCAAAGCTGAACTTGTAAAAGTTACTAAAGCTTGTTGGAGCAGGACCTTCAGCGACATATACGGCCAACTCATCCGGCATGAAAACAACACTATTTAATTGGTCAGGGACCCTGATTGAACTTGGAGAAAAATCAACTTCGGTTTTGGAGTAGGGGGAATAGGAGTCCTGAAGAATTTCGATCGCTTTTTCCAGATCAATCGAAGATTTTTCAACCAATTGTTTTAGTCTGAAATATCTTGTCAGATTATGATATTCGGCACCTGTATAAGTTTCCAGTTGATTCTTTTTTGCCTTTGACGTTGTATAGTGATTTGAGAGGACATGATAATCATTTTTGCCCCAACTAATGGCATTACCTTTTGGATTTAGTTCAATTACTGCACTTCTTGCGACGTTCGTAGTTTCGTCCCTGTCACTAAGATGAATCAGCCAACCTGTAAATACGGGATATTTTTTATATATTTTCCAGGCCTCTTCAATGGACTTTGCATTTTCGATTACCATTCTATTTACGCTAAGGAGGGGTTTTGAACCCCAAATCTTATATGACTTTGTAAATGTTGAATGAGTAACAAGGACCAACCCTTTTTCATTCATGGTCGTTATTCCGGCAATTGGAAATCCTTGAGGAGAAACAACAATGTGCTTGTATTTACCTTTTGGTTTTATCAAATATACACCAGTCCCCTTGTCCAAAATGTTTTGCCCAATATAATCGAGATTGCGGGCCAATATCCGATTATTTTTTTTAGATTTGTTTGAATGAGCTGAGAACGAAGAACAGGAAATAAGTCGACTTAAAAGCGAGCGATGAAGTTTTTTATCATCAGCTTTAATTCCATCAAAGGATCGTATAACTTTAAGACCATCTGTTACGACGGCGTGCAATCCATCAGGTAAAATAAACGCCTTTTCAAGAAGTTTTGGAGAAACGTTGAAGGCATCGGCCACACCCTTTATATACTCCTTGTCCTTGTTTGAAATCCGTTTTCTCATCCTGTAAATCAGCTTATAATGAAAATACGTTTTTAAAATCTTTCGAAGACTTTTATTTGGTGAAAGCTTTTTGAAATAATCATCATAGTATTTATTGAAATGTTTCACCATTGATTGATCGTAGGTAATGCCGGAAAGCATGGCCGCCCTGTAACCAATATCGTAATAATCACCCTCCAGAATTGCTGACTGAAGATAGGTATTTGGACTTTGCCAATGATAATCATCACCGCAAAATCCACTTGTAATCACAAAAATAAACAGCCAAACAATTAAAATAATATGCGTTTTCATAATCCATCCATCTAATGTGTCTATGCATATTATTCGGCTTTTAGAATGAATTATTTTAGATACTTCAAAACAAACCTGACGCTTTTACACGGAGATTCAGTGTTTTGTTTAACTTGTACGGATTTATTGGCAAATAATCGAGGCCTCAAGCCAGTTGTTACGATAGATATTGCAGATATCAATTGCGGACTTTCTTGCGTCTTCCCTGTCGAGAAAATCCTCTCCACGAAAATTGGAGGTTTTGACAGGAGTCATGAATTGCATTTGACGCCATTCATCCGAGCTTCCCCAACCAGTCTTGCATTGGGCGGTTATTTTTTTTACGTGTGAGAATATGGAGTGACCTACAAGATGACCGTGTGGCATTCGTGAGTAGTGGGTGACTGCACACCGGGAAATGTTAACAAGACACCAGCTTTCCTGATAGCAATCTTGTGGCAGCTCATCGCTTGCGAGGACATTTATTGATACTGTAAATAAAATGAGTGTAGTAAGAATTTTTAAATTCAATCTTGTAGTGTACATGAGTAACTTATAGGCGAAAAATGTATGAAAATCAAACTACAAGTCAGGAATGGTCTTATTTAGAAGTTTTTTCATATATTGCAATATCTGCCAAAGAGCAAAGGCCTGGTAGAAGGAAACAAGCGGGAGCGCGGGTATTATGAATCGGGAACTTGAAAAAACAAGAAGAGGGCCTGAAAAATGCACCATAAGAATCAAAAATGGGATGAAATTGGTCCAGGTTCTGGTATTGAGGTCGGCCAGAGTTCTGAAAATGATTCCAATTAGAAACAGGAAAAATAAAATAGTGTAAAGAGATCGGTCATAGTTCCCTGGTTTGAAGCTTGTTTGAAAATATAGCGAAAAGGGATTACCAAGATACCAACGATCTTTTTTTAAATCCCATAGATACAAAAACCTCTCCTTTAAAAGCCATATGAATTTGTCCGGTCTTTCCCGAATAAGGTTAAATCCAACGGGTTTTTTTATTTCGGGGTATGGGAAGGCCTTTCCTGTGGAATTGAGGTTGTACGCAAGTTCCAGGCGAAATTTGGAATTTGTCTGGATGAGTACTGGTTTTTTAAGTCTTTCTGATTGATAGACGGACCATCCGCCTATGATGGCCAGTACCGGAATGAGGAAAGTGAGTACGGCAATTATTTTGTTTTTGAAATTTTTTACGAGAGGCTTTTTTATAATGATGATCATCATCATACATGGAATGATTAGAAGAAAACGAACCTGGATCATGCAAATAGTGGCAGACAGAAGTCCCAGCAATAGCAAGTGGAGGGATGATTTGATTGATCTGTCGATGGAGCAGGAAGGTGAAAGAAAAATAATGGACATACCAAGAAATCCAAGAAGGACTTCAGGTTGTATGATGCTTATGTAGGTGTGCCATTTGACGGACATGGAGAAGAAAGCCGTTGTCAGCAACGCCACATTCAAACAGGTCATTCTTCTAACTGTTAAAAACAACATGGAACTTGTTATTGCAAATAGGATCAGTGAGATGATTTTAACGGTAATAATGAAGTTTGCCTTGATGCCGATAATGGAGGCTAGAAGTGCGAGATACAGTTGATATCCTGGAGAGTGATAAAGATCCTTCAAGGCAAGAAAATCACCGTTTTTTAAAATTGAGATCATCCCTGCCAGATAGTACTTGCTGTCGATAGTGAGAAAACCGCTCGGATACGGAAATGAACCTGTTTTATGGATCATATATACGGCGTTTAAAAAACCGACAATTACAAGTACTACACAGGTTATTAAAAAAAAACTTTTTTTAAACATTATACAGTCCAGAGGGAACACATTCTCTTTTTAAAAAAAGTGACAAAGGACTTTTACATTCCTGTTCCAAGATCCCACTGGTAATATGGATTTTCGTGGTTCTCAAACTCGCTTCCAGGGACGCGCTCGTATTCTTCCTTATCGTCCCACGATGCTGGATATTTTCCCTCGTCATGTTTGTATTTTTTCTCTTTATCCTTATCATCCAATGATACGGGATATTTTTCCTTGTCATGCTCGTATTTTTTGTAATTATCCATGCGGTCAAATTTTTCGTATTTGCCGTAAACATGAGGATCTTCGTGTTTATCAGCGGCAAAAGCGAAAAATGGCAGTATCAACATTAGTGAAAATAAGGTCAGGACGTATTTCTTCATGTTCTCCCCCTTGGTTAAACGAGATGCATTGTTGATCTTTTCGGTCGGATATTGAAAAACTTGAGCTGTTTTTTGAAGAAATTTAAAATTAGAGGCACGGTATCCTGATTTTGATATACTGTTACCTAATATGAAAAAGACAGGTGAAGATTTTCCAAACGGGGAATATTCAGAACTAATTGAATTTTTGGCAAAAACTGCTCATGATAATTGGAGTGATCAGAATCCACAGATCGTGGAATTTGAAAAACTTTCGGAATATGAAAAGAATTATTGTCGAAATACCACAAGAAATATTTTAAAAAATGTTCTTGAAATTGGATATGATGTTTCCCTGTCCAGCGAAAAATTGGACAGAGATGGTGTCTGTGCCGATGATTTTCTCCTTTCGTATCTCTCAAAGAGTTCAGTTTCCCTGGATGAATTGCGATCTGTTTGGAGCAGGCACGATAGTGGAACATGGTCGTTAAAATCCAATCTATATCAGATATTTGCCAAGAAGGTTTTAAGTTATGCCGAGCCACTGTTGGCATACGACGTTACACAGGAGGGACTCACGCATTTTCCAGATGATGTAAAGCTAAGGCAACTTCATGCCCTGTCTCTGATCAGGATTGGACTCGGTAAAAGGGCAAACAATATTTTGTTGGAGCTTTACAATGAGGGGGAAAAAAATGATGAGACACTTGGACTTTTGGCAAGTACACACAAGGAAATGTCAATTCTTGCAAAGGATGAAAAAGAAAAAATACGGGAAATGGAATTGGCCATAAGGTATTATCGTGAGGCTTATGAAAATTCAGGCAGTATCTGGAGTGGAATCAATCTCGCAACCACGCAGGCCATATCAGGGGATATGGCATCGGCCAAGGATGCAGCAGGCGAAATTAAAAGAAAAGTTTTGGATGAGTTGTGTGGACAAGAGGGGGATTCATATTGGTCATACGCAACAATTGGGGAAGCGTCCATTATTTTACAGGATTTTTCAGAGGCCTTGAAATGGTACAAAAAGGCCTGTGAATTGGGTGAGCAAAGATTGGGTGATTTGATTTCCACAAGAAAGAATCTTCGTCTGTTGTTTTCGACTTTTTCAATACCGGATAAGATAAAGGAGGAATTGGACCTGTTGTTCAACATTCCAAAAGTTGTTGTTTTTACCGGGCATATGGTTGACAGGCTTGAAGATGATAGAATTCGTTTTCCACAGGAAATTGAAAAGGCCGTCAAGAGTGAGATTGAAAAAAAAATGGATGAAATTGGAAATTGTATTACATATTCATCTGCAGCCTGTGGTGCAGACATTCTTTTTCTTGAAACGGTTATTCAAAGAAATGCCAAGGTTAATGTGGTTCTTCCATGTGAGATACAAAAATTCATTGAAAGCAGCGTGGGATATTTGAAGCAATCCAATTGGGAGGCACGTTTTGGAAAAATTTTACGCTCTTCAGTGAAGACGTTCGAGATAACCAAACACACTTCGGAGTTTATGGATATTCCCTACGATTACGCCAATCATGTACTCTACGGTTTTGCCCTGATTCACGCGCGCCATATGCAAACGGAACTCATTCCAATGGCAGTCTGTGACAAAAATTCGGAAAGGAAAGAAGGGGGAACGGCAACGGTTGTGGATAACTGGCAAAATAGGGGACATCAGGTGGAAATTATAGATTTAGCCGATATCCTGAGAAAAAACGTGACCTTGAAAACAAAACAGGTTTTGAGAACAAAAACAGATATTCCTGAAACCACTTCCACAAAAAAATATAAAAGTGAAGTGATGGGCCTTCTTTTTGCTGACACGGTTAATTACAGCAGGTTGTCTGACGATGAAATGATTATTTTTGGAGAAAAGCTCCTGGGTTTGGTTGGAGAGATATTAAAAGATGAAAGGTTCAAGGTGGCTGCTAGAAACTCGTGGGGAGATGCTCTTTTTCTTGTTTTTCCAAGGATTGAACATGCAGGTCTTTTTGCTTTGGAATTTGTGGAGAGGATTGCAAATATTGACTGGGCCAGTGAGGGAATTTCAAAACAGATAAAATTAAGAACCGCTCTTCATGCAGGAATGGTCTATAATTATAAAAGTCCAATAACCAGAGATATTGTCTATAGTGGGACAAATATATGCCGTGTTGCCAGGATGGAATCCATAACACCTCCTGGACAGGTGTTTTGCAGTCTTGAATTTGCTTCCTTGGCAGAGGCATATCATATTGGTGATTTTATTTGTAACTATGTTGGACAAATATCCATGCCAAAGGAATTCGGAATATTTCCTACTTATCATGTAAGGAGAAATTAAACGGATGGGTTATAATGTTTTTCTGAGTCACTCCTCCAGCGATGCACAAAAGGTCAAAAATCTTTGTAATTATTTTGAGGCAAATAATATTGGCTGCTGGATGGCCCCAAGAGATATAGCTATTGGGGAAAACTTTGCAAAGGCAATTGTTGAGGCAATAAGGGCCGCGGATATTTTTATTGTGGTGTTTTCATCCAAGGCCAATGAATCTGATCAGGTGTTGAGGGAGATAGACCGTGCTGTTCATTTTAAGAAGAAGATTATTTCTTTTCGCATAGATGAAACAAAACCAACCACGGCTTTGGAATATTATCTTTGTAATGTGACATGGATGGATGCTTCGTTGGGAATGATTGAACAGTATTACAGTAGATTGTACAAGATTTGTTCTGAAGAATTGATTTTTCTCGGAAAAATGAAAAGGACTGAAGAAAAAAAAGAACCGATACACAGGCAGGGGAGAAGATACCTCAGAAGAAAAAAACGCAGGAATAATTATCCCATGTTTTTCATCATGGCATTTTTGCTTGGTATTATGTACACGACATTCAGATTCAGGGCCGTGTGGAAAAATTATTTTATTAAAGATGTTTATACGACAATAAAACAGGAGAATGACATACCACCGCCTATGCCAAAACGCCGGGATATTTCTTTTAAAGAGATTGATTTTAACAGTTTGGCAAAGACAAAAATTATTGATGAAAGATTGCTGGAAAGTATGAGTCTCAAGCAATTGGAAAGTATAAAAAAACAAATTCAAAATCGTGGCGGGATATTTTTCAAAAGAGAAAATGGAAGAATAGTAAAAGTTCTTCCGACAGAGATTGAGCTTTCAAATATTCATCTTGTTGAATATCAAATGAACAGAATAAAGATTTCCAGGATGCTTGACGAGAAAAGAAAGGATGCCATTCATTTCTCCAACATTTTTTTGGATACGGAAATCCCGGGTACGTGGCCAATGTCGGAAAGATTTCTGGCATGGAAGCTGTATACTGAAGTGGAGACATTTCTTTTGGAAAAATATGGAATAAAAACAATGCGTTCATTGAAATACATAGCTGAAAATATTGATGATAAAAAGAGAACAAGTATATTGAAACAGTTTAATTCGACCTTTTATTTAAAGGTTGTGTACAAAAATTCCAGGATACCGGTTTTTAATATAAAGTATTTCGGGAACGTAAAGTCAAAAGCGGCAGCACTCGCTATAAAGGAATCCATTAAACGTGGTGGTTTTTCAAAAATAACGACGGAAGAAATTCCAGATTCAATTACCATATTACCGGGATTGGTCATAGAAGCCGGCGCCGGGGAAATCACGGGAAAATGGAATGCGCTTGAAGATACATATCCGGTTTTTGTTGGAAAATACGCCAAAAAAATCGCAGAGGCTGTTTTTAAACATCTGTTGGCCAAGAGTAAAAGAATAAAAGAGTAAGTATTATTTAAAAACCCAGGATCAACTTGTTTTGGTATGTTCGTTCGAGTAAATCCTTGGAAAGGATGATATTTAACATGTAATCCAGTAAAAGAAGTCTTTTTCCGCTATTAAACTTTTTTTACAAACTCTGATTTAAGATTCATCGCTCCGAAACCAACTATCTTGCAACTTATGTTGTGACCATCCAGACTGTCTGGAATCAGGCGAATATTTTTTACTTTTGTTCCAACCTTAATGGATGAAGAAGATCCTTTTACCTTGAGATCTTTGATGATAGTTACCGTATCTCCATCCTGTAGTTCGCTTCCATTGGCATCTAGAATCGTTTGATCCTCCTTCTCTTGAACGCTTGATTTTTCGTGAAGGCCCCATTCATGGGCACATATGGGACAGATCCATAGTTGGCCATCTTGATAAGGGTATGGTGAATCACATTTAGGGCAATGGGAACTTTCATCAGTCATAATAATCTTCTCCCATTGCCACAATAGTTCTAATCATTTCTTTTGACAATTAAAATTCTGAATCCACTAAATACTCCAGGTGGCAACGATACTAACATTACTATTTGAATCATTTTGTTGCTTGTGAATAGTTTGTTATTGAATATTCAATATTCAAAGTGGGCATTTTAGATGTATACTTTTTATTAGATATAATCATTTTTAAAGGATAACACGCGATGGTATTAAATAGAGCGAAGATTCTGGAAAAACAAATCGAAAACTATGTTCTTACTATTCAAAAATGTGGAATGATTTTTCGTGAAGCAATGAAAGAATATTTGTCTGGATCACTCGACCTGTTTTCCGAACGAGTCACTAAAATCAAGAATTTGGAAGGAAAAGCTGATAAACTTAGAACACAGATTGAGCATAAGCTCTATACTGATATGTTAATTCCTGATTCCCGGGGAGATGTTTTAGGTATTCTCGAAACCATGGATGATGTCGCTGATGAAGCTCAAAGACTAATCTTAATTATTGATATTGAAAGACCTTATATCCCGGAATCTTTAAAAGAAGATTTTTTGAAATTAGCAGAATATTCTGAAAATGCGGTTGATGAACTGGCGAAAGCAGTGATGACATTTTTTGTTGATATAAAAACATGTAACGGTTTTATCAATCGGGTTTATTTTTTTGAAGGAGAAGTGGACAAGGTTGTTGAACGTTTAAAAAGGGCCATATTTTCAAGTGTGGAAATTACTGATTTCAGCAAGAAAATGCATTTAAGGTATTTTATTGATGAATTGGCGGATTTGAGTGATCTTGCCGAAGACGTATGCCAAAGGTTGGCAATTTCAATAATCAAACGTTCAATTTAAAAGATTAATTATGCCAATGGTAACAATAATTTTCTTTTTATCAAGCGGGCTGTTTCTGGGATGGTCTCTAGGCGCAAACGATGCCGCAAATGTATTTGGGACAGCAGTCAGTTCTAAAATGATAAAATTTACGACTGCTGCATGGATTTGTAGTGTTTTTGTAATAATTGGTTCTGTTCTGGGTGGAGCAGGTGGGAGTCATACGCTTGGAAAATTGGGAGAAGTTAATACGTTGGCAGGTTCATTCACAGTTGCATTTTCCGCTGCATGGTCTGTTTTTTTTATGACCAAGGCAAAAATCCCTGTATCCACATCGCAGGCAATTGTCGGAGCTATTATAGGTTGGAACTTCTTTTCAGGAACCCATACAAACCCACAAGTTTTAATGAAAATTGCGGGCACATGGATTATTTGTCCGTTTTTATCAATGCTTTTTTCAATTATTTTGTTTATTTGTGTCAAGTTCATTTTGCAAAAAACAAAAATGCATCTTTTTAGGTTGGATTTGTATACCCGCAGGGCACTAATTATTACAGGAGCTTTTGGTGCTTACAGTTTGGGCGCAAATAATATTGCCAACGTCATGGGAGTTTTCATAGCATCATCTCCATTTAAAAATATTACACATAATGGTCATGTTATATTTTCAAACACTCAAATTCTTTTTCTTATAGGCAGTCTTGCTATTTCAGCAGGTGTGTTTACTTATTCGAAAAAAGTAATGACCACTGTGGGTAAGGATATTTTCAAATTATCTCCAATAACAGCACTAATAGTTGTATTATCCAGCTCGATGGTGCTTTTTATTTTCGCTTCAAGCGATCTACAGCAAATATTAATTAGTCTTAACCTGCCACCGATCCCTCTTGTTCCGGTTTCCAGCTCTCAAGCTGTCATTGGAGCTGTTATTGGAATAGGTATTATAAAAAAAGCAAGAAATGTAAACTATCAGATTTTAGGAAGAATAAGTATTGGCTGGGTGGCCACACCAATTATTGCCGCAATACTTTCTTTTGTTATGTTGTTTTTTGTTCAAAATGTTTTTATGAATAAGGTTTTTCTCTAACGGTAAAATCATCATATTGCATACACTATGGAAGTTTTGCATTGAGTGTGCCCTGTGCGTGATACGAATGAAACATTCCCTTTTATATTTTTACAATTGGGATAGATCAAGGCCCATGATTTTGGCCAGCTTTCTGCCAACTTCATAATTGGCCATCACTCCACTGAATAGACGGGCACCAACTCCGATAGCATAAAGCGGGACAGGGGAGGCAGTGTGGCCGTAGGTTGTCCAGTAGACATTGGCCCTTGCAGAAAGAATTCGATTGATGGCGATGGAAGTTCTTGGATACGGGGCATCCGCTCCAAGTTCCCTGGAAGATGCATTCAGGGCGCCGGTAAATTGGAACCATGTTTTCAGCAGAGGTGATTTTGTTCGATATACATCGTCATAAGACATTGCATTTTTAATGATTTTCATTTCAGTTTTGGAGAATGGAAGAAGTCCAAGATACTTGTCGATTTTTTCGAACCACTCTTTTTTATTGCCCTTGTATTCCATGTGTTCGTTGTGTTCGCTGTCCACCATGGTTGTTTTGGCCTTGAGAATGGGGGAGATGTTGAAATTTTTCTCATCTTTAATATGTCCGAGACCGAGCCCACCGGTTTCGTGGTCTGTGGTCACGATGATTAATGTCTCATTTTTATGTTCCTGATAGAATTCAACGGCCCTCTGGATGGCCTTATTGAAGGCAATTGTTTCATGTATGGTTGTCGGTAAATCGTTTTTGTGTGCGGCCGTATCAATTTTTGCACCTTCAACCATGATGAAAAAAGGTTTTTTGTGTTTTGAAAGGCATGTTATGGCCTTGTCAACAATGGTTTCAAGAGATGGACCTGATTCGTTCTGGTTGATTACGAAAGGAAGTTTCTTGTAACTGAAAAGAGCAAAAATATTTTGTTTTTCCAGGAAAGAAAGTGTCTTAAAATCCTCCCAACCGCGCATACCGGTAAAAAGCGTGTAACCTTTTATGCTCATGAGTTCCAAAAGATTTTTTTCATCCTCTCTCAGTGATCCATTCATACTTCGTGGAATGAAATGTCCAAGACCTCCACCCGCAATAAAGTTAACACCACTTTCTGTAATTTGTTCTGCAAGATTATTTTCTTTTTTTCTGTTTGCATGATGTCCCATATATGCGGCCGGAGTGGCATCTGTAATTTTTGTGCTTGTGATGATTCCAGTGGACCATCCTTTTTTTATTGCCTCTTCGACGATTGTCTTCACTCTTTCACCATTTGGAGTGACGGAAAGATGTTTGTAATTTGTTCTGTGTCCAGTTGCCAAAGCTGTTCCAGCAGCTCCTGAATCTGTTATATCCACATTCGTTGCATAAGTTTTTACGATGGACACGACTGGAAAGTGGTTGATTGCAAAAGAGGAATTATCTTTTGTTTGCGTTTTTTTGACAAAATATTCAGCAATCTCGCTGTGACTAACCCCCATTCCGTCGCCAATGAAGAAAAAAACATATTTGGGTGATTTCGCAAGTGTGGTGCCACAGATAAGAAAAATAATGAGAATGAATAATGTTTTCATTTATTTTCTATTTGTAAATTGTACTAATTTGGTAGTTTTATATTGAGTGTAACCGGACAGTGGTCGGAGACAAACTGGTTATAGAAAAACAGATTATCAAAACGCTCTCCGCCTCTTTTCTTGGAATTGCACGGGCCGTCCACGCGTGGTGTTTGTTCAATTTCAAGTTTGTTTGAAATCCAAAAGTGATCAAAAACCCCGGAGTAAAGGAAGGTCTTGTATGTCATAAGTTCACCCATCTCCGCGTGTATGATGTTGTGGCCAGTCAGCAGGTTGTTGATCATCTCGAAGTCGCCGGCATCCTTATAGGAGTTGAAGTCTCCCAGAATGATAACAGGTAGATCATCGTTAAACTCATCGATTCTTGCTTCGATGAGTTTCATCTGTTTGGTTCTGGTTTCATGTCCCTTTGGGTGTGCTTTAAGATGGACTGCCATGATATGAGCAAGTTTTTTTCCATTTTGGGCCAAAACGCCGTAAACGGCAGGTCTGTATTTTTTAAGAGCGGATTCCTCAAGAGCGTAGTTGTCGTCACCTTTTTCAATTAAAAGGTCGTATTTGTTTTTAAAACAAAGTACGACGTGTATATGAAGCTCCTGATCGGAATCGTAGGAAACACATTTCATTTCATTCGGGATGACGTTTTGTTCAAGGGTTTCCTTGTTAACAATCTCCTGAAAGGCGATGACATCACTTTCTCCAAGTCTTGTGGAGATAAATTCGTTTAGCCATTTGTCACGGAATTCGTCCTCAAGGGTTCCGGCATAAACCCCGCCACGTCCGTAAACGCGAATATTCATGGTCGTCAGGACCAGGTTTTGTGCGTTTGCAATTATGGCAATCATTGCCAGGATACAAGCAATAAAAACTTTTTTCATAGGGTAATTCTGACTAATATTCCATGAAATTAGAAGGATTCTTTATCTTACTAAGTCTTACATCCCTTTCTTGAATTCATCCATCGAACTATTGATTCCCAATAGGTTGCAAATAAAATCAAAAAGGCATACCGGGAGGATGCGTAGAGGCCAGACCGTGTAAACAATCCATGGCATTATGACACGGCGCTTGTTTTTTAACACGGCGTTTACAATTTTTCCTGCGACATAATCCTCTTCAAGAATTGGAAGAAGAAACGGAATTTTTGTTTTTACACCGTCGAACATGCCTGTGTTGATATAACATGGACAAATGACCGTGGTTTGAACTCTTGATTTCATTTTTGAAAGTTCCATTCTAAGGGACTCGTCGAAACTGAATGCGGCAAACTTGCTTGCAGAATAATCAGTGAGTTTGGAAACTCCGGTGATTCCTGCTGCTGAGGCAATTGTAACAATATGGCCTGAATTTCTTTCGAGCATTTTTGGTAAAAATGCCTTTGTTGTCCAGAAAAGGGCCAGGGTATTGATGTTAAATGTTCGCTCTATGTGTTCGTCCTGACTTTCAAGCAGGTTTTTACCGTTAACGACTCCGGCGTTGTTAATCAGGATGTCAACCGGACCTACATCTTTTGTGACCTGATCCGCCACCCGGTAGACCTCATTTCTGTCGGCGACATTGCAGGTATATGTGTGTATGTTTTGCTGCTTCATCTTGTCCATGTTTTCCTGGTGTATATCCCAGATTACAATCTTTGCTCCTAGATCACGAAACATCAGGGCCATTTTTTTTCCTATGCCGCTGGCACCACCGGTGATAAGAATTGTTTTGTTTTTTACGGTTGTCATGCTTCTATCCTTTTGGAAAACAGATGTTGATAATTTTCTGTCTGTTTACAATTTCAAAGTCACACTTTCCCATATATTCGCCATCAAGTTCAATGCTCATTTTGGCATCTGCCTTGACAAGAATTGAGGATGTCATATGTTTTCCAATTTCCTTCACTCCGTTGTACTTTCCAGTATAGAGTTTTGGAAGTTTGAATATCATATCGACCGGTGACATTTTGCTTACGGCCGTTATCTCGAATTTTCCGTCGTCAATTCTTACTTCGTTGCCGAATCTCATTCCTCCGCCGCCGAAAAAACCCTTGGAGATGAAAAGGGCCAGTATTTCATTTTCGATTGTCTTTCCTTCGAGCGTAATGGATGCCATAACCGGTTTGTAGGTGGCAAGACTTGTGAGTGTTGGGGTGAAATATTTAAGACTTCCAGGAAGGAATTTTGGCATATTTTCTTTTTTAGAAACGATTTCAGCACTCATTCCTGTAGTGGCAAGATTTATGAAATATCGTTTATCAAAAACATTGCCATTTTTATCCATGAGTGAGGCATGACCGACGTCAACACATTTTACCTTGTGTTCCAAAACAAGATCAATCCAGTTTTGTACGTTTTTTTCAAAAACGACTGTTTTATAGTAGTCGGAACCCGAGCCCATTTGTGAGATGACAAGTCTTGCATCAGGGTTGATGGGGCGGTCGTTTTCAAAAAAAGCGTTGACCACATGATGATTGGTTCCATCGCCTCCAACAATAATAATCTGTTCAACACCATCATGTAATGCTTTCCTTGTCTGTATTGCGATGTCCTCTGCATTTTTTGTGAGGACATGATCGAATGCGCCGGTGTTTTTATTGAACCACTGTTTTAAATGATAAAGTGTTCTTTTATCCAATCCTTTTCCCGAGGCCGGGTTGATAATGCACTTTCTTTTCACTGTTTTACTTCCTTTATATTTTTGAGGGTGTGTTGTTCATAGTATTGGATTTCATCCTGGATTTTGTTTTCGTTCCAGTCTTTTATACTGCCGACGTAATTTGCAATTTTTATCAGCGTTTCCTTGTTAATGCAAGGATGGGATAGATAAATAATCGTGCGTCTTTCCAAAAGATCGGAGAGTCTTTCCACGAATTCCTCACGGACAATATAATCAATTTCGGCCCAGGAATATGGAAAATCGTTCGAGATATATTCAAATTTTGATTTATCATGTTTTCCATGTGAAAGGATGCTGGTGATATTGGAGCCATATCTTTCAAAGAGAAGTTCAAGTTTTTTTCTTTCCACGTGGTGTTTTTTGGAAAGATCGTCAAGATTGATCTTTTCAATATCTCCGCCGGAGATTGGGGAAATGGTCATGCATTTTTTGAAATCCCTTTCCTGGAAAAACTTTTTAATCAACCTGTCGACGGTCTTTTTTGCCATGCTTCTGTAGGAGGTTAGTTTGCCTCCTGTAATGGAAATCATACCGCGCGAGTCTGTGATGATTTCATAATCCCGGGATATCTGGCCCTCGCTTTTTCCCTTGTTACTTCCAATGAGTGGCCTTATTCCTGTTGTTATTGAAATTATGTCATTGCGAGTGAGGTTTTGATCCGGAAAGTAATGATTAAGGCTTTCCAGCAAATAATCAATTTCGGAATCTTCAATTGTAGGATTGTCCTTGTCTCCGTTGAAAAAACGGTCTGTTGTTCCTAAAAGGACAAAATTTTTCCATGGTACGAGGTAAAGTGGTCTTTTGTCTTTCACGGATTCAAGCGCCAGCGTGTTTGAAATGGGAAGACGCTCTTTCGAGAAAATTAAATGAATTCCGCTTGTCATTTTCAGATTGAAACTATCCGGTGCGGATGTCAGTTTCATAAGCTCGTCGGCCCAGACTCCGGTCGCGTTAATTACTGTCTTGGTACTTACGGTATATTCGTTGTTATTTGTGAGGTTTAAAACACGAAGATCAACCCCTGCGTCACTAAAGTTGATTTCTTTAACCTCGGTGTAATTTAAAATAGTGGCCCCGGCCTCCTCGGCGGATTTAATCGAATCAATTGTGAGGCGTGTGTCCAATGCCGCACAATCGTAATATGCCAAGGCACCCTTGCTTGTTTCTTTTTTTAAAAGAGGTTCCATGTCGATAAGTTTCTTTCTTCCGATATTTGTGAAATGTTTAATATTTCTGAAAAGGGAAAGTATGTCATAGGTAAGGAGTCCAAGCGCAATAAACCACTTTGGATGCTTGGTTGTCTTATAAAAAGGAATGACAAAATTTACAGGCCTGACAATGTGTGGAGCGACGATTTTAAGCAATCTGTGCCTTTCAAGACAGGATTCAAAGACAAGTTTTAGCTGAAAGAATTCCAGATAGCGAAGACCACCGTGAATCAATTTACCTGATTTGGAACTGGTGCCGCTTGAGAAATCGTTTTTTTCAACAATCATGGTTTTGAGTCCCCTCATCGCACAATCGCGAACGATACCTGCTCCTGTGATTCCCCCTCCGATTACAACTACATCAATTTTTTTTTTCATATAAGTTTTCCTGGATTCATCAGACCTTCAGGGTCAAGCTCATTTTTTATTGATTTCATAAGTTTCATTTGTTCATCATTCCAATGTAAGCCGTTTTTGTGATCAATTCCTATACCGTGATGGTGGCTGATTGCACCGCCTGATTCACAGATGGTATTGTTTACTGCATCTTTCATTTTTTGCCATTGGCCTACTGGATCTGATTCATCCTGTGTTGTGATGATAGTTGTATAGAGTGAGGCACCTTCGTGGTACAGATGAGAAATATGAGTGTAAACGACACATGGTCTGTCACTATATACTTCCCTGATTTTATTTTTTGTTTTTGAGTAGAGATTTTCAAGGTTGCTCCATGTGGTTGATGTTTCGAGCGTATCAACCATGAGTCCGTTATCCATGAATTCGTCTCTTAGATAAGGGAGAAAAAACCTGTCTTTCAGCCATTTCTTTCCCGGGCCGTTGCCAAGACAAACAGGCGAGAAGGATTTGAAGATTTTATCCACTCTTTTTTTGAGATATTTTATTTCGTGATTTTCACCTTCGAAGCCAACCATGATGGTTGAACATTTTTTTGTGTCGATTCCTCTTGAGTGGATGTATTTTTTTATGAGTTTGCCGATGATAAATGTTATTGGATTCTTTTTTCCGCTTCCCATGGCCAGAAAGGCTTCTGTTTCTTCTTCATCGGAAACGCGTAACATTGCCACGGGGATTTTTTCCTGTGCCAGCATCTGTGCGGCAGTGGCGGAATTTTTAAAGTCTTTGAACATATACATCGTGTATAGTTGTCTGGCTGGAGCAGGTGTTATTTTTACCACTGCCTCGGTTATAATTCCCAAGGCCCCTTCGGAGCCAAGACAAATTTCGTTGAAATCAGGCCCGCACGCCATACGTGGGACATCAAGCGTTTTAATTTTTCCGCCAGGTGATACGATTGTGAGCGAGCTTACGAGAGCTTCAATGCCACCGTATAAAATGGAGTTTTGTCCGGAGGATCTTGCTGCGATCCAGCCGCCTAAAGTGGAAAATTCAAAGGATTGTGGAAAGTGTCCCAAAGTGAATCCTCTTTCACCGAGTTCCTTTTCAATTTCCGGGCCGAATTTGCCTGCCTGGATTTTTGCTGTAAGTGATACGGAATCAATACTTGTGATTTTGTCCATTCTTGTAAGATCAACCGAAGCGCAATAATTTTTACCGCCCTTGCAAGCCTCAACACCGCTGACAACGCTCGTTCCACCACCGAAAGGGACAATGGCGATGGAATGTTTGGAACACAATTCGTAGATTGATTTAATATCATCCTCATTTTCAGGATAGAGTATTATATCGGGGGCATTTTTGATTTTGTATGATCGTATTCTTACAGCGTCCTTGTAACTTTTTCCAAAAGAGTGAAGAACTCTTTCTTGTTTGTTGCTAAAACATTTTTCGGCACCGATCTTGTCCTTAAATTCTCCGATAATCGTTTCAGGAAGAAATTTTTTTGTCATTTCAATTTTTTCAAGATCAAAAAGAGGTCTTTTTTTCAGACTTTGGATTTTAAATTTCTCTCTTATATATTTGATGATTCCGGGATAGTTTTTCATTTTGAAAGTTACATTCTCATCGCCCCAGCCCCACCACTTCATTTTATAGTTCTTGCTCATAAATCCTGACCTTTTTCGTTGCGTATGCACGGTTCATCCATATTGTGCCATAAATTACATTCATTTGTATCTTGTCCATCGGATTTTTGTGATAAAAATCATGGTTATTGCATGGCGCAATAGCGAAGGCGGCAGCACTTGCATTGAGAGGTAATTTAATTATCATGGAAAAAATTTATTTTTCTTTAATTCCTATTTTGATTTTTCCCCAATAGAATTTGATTCCCATTGTTCACACAATAAACAGGAGGTTTGTGTTGGGTCAGCTAATTTTTAATTTTCACTGGCTTCTGGCGATTTGTTGGACAGTTGTTTTTATCTTTTTGGCATTACAATTTAAAAAATTTCGTGGACAAAAAAGCCTGTTTTGCGTTGCTAGTGTTTTGATCATGCTGATTGTCCTTTCCCATATTTTGAATAATATATATTCAGGCATGGTCAGTAATTTTTTCCTTTTTTCTTTCGAAAATATTGTCGAAATATCAGTTTGTACTCTAACGATTATCGTTATTCTTGGATTTTTTATACCACAGGCGGGCAGGGAAAAATTGCGGCAGCATGAGGAGCAGACTGCACTAAAAAAACAGTTCTATGTTATTTCCAAATTGGCATCAATAGGTGAACTTACGGCAAGTGTCGCTCACGAGATAAATAACCCACTTACAATTATAAAAGGCCATCTGAGTGCGGTAGAGAGTTTTTTAAAGAGTTTTCACGATAACAAAGACAGTATTGAAAAAAGTGTTTCCATCATGCAGAGTGCCACAGTTCGTGTTGAAAGAATTGTCAAAGGACTCAGAACATATGCACGTGAGGATGATTCCAGTGAGATTGTAAAATTTGATTGTCAGGCGGTAATCAAGGAATCAGTAAGTTTGATTGATTATATTTATCAAAGATCCGGTATAAAAATTGATGTTCAATATATTGATGATGGGACAATTATTTACGGAAATCCGGGAAAATTTCAGCAGGTGATTTTCAACCTTCTTTCGAACGCAAAAGACGCACTTGAGAGCAGGTCTGAGAAAAAAATTTCCATAACGATATCCAAAAAAAGAAAAGTTCTTAAAGTTCGCATTTCAGACAATGGTTGCGGGATGAACGAGGAGGTTCTTTCAAGGATTTTTGAAAAATTTTATACAACCAAGGAGAAGGGCAGGGGAACCGGTCTTGGAATGAGTATTATTACAAATATCTTGAGTGAAATGAAAGGTCATATTTATGTTAAATCGGTTACAGGAGATGGGACTACATTTATCATAACTCTTCATGTTGAAGATGTGGCTCCGGTGAAAAAGGTGCAAAAAAGCTATGGAAGGGATCAAAAACTGACAGGAACAGTTCTTATTGCTGAAGATGAAGTTGCCATAAGGGAATTGCTTGCTATGACATTGAAGGATATGGGGCTAAAAGTTCAATTGGCTGCAGATGGTGAAGAGGCACTTCAAATATTAAAAAGCCAGAAAGTGGATATTTTGATTACAGATCTTCAGATGCCAAAAAGAAGTGGAGTGGAACTTATCGAACACATGGAAAATTGGAATGAGAGAAAAATTCCGGTGATCGTTATTACTGGAGGTATAATATCAGGCCGTACTGATAGAGAACTTGAACTGATACAGAACAAGACATCAGGGATGATAATGAAACCATTTGAGTGGGATGTCATTTATTCAACAATCAGAAAAGCTCTTATTGATGATAAGACTGATAAAGACACCAATGATTGAAAAATTATTTGATTGCGTCATACCACATGAAGTATTTATAATTGTCGACATGGAGGTCGTGTATTATGAAAACCCATATTGCGTTGAATGATGCCGTATTATTGCCGAAGGACGAAAGCTTAAAATTAACAGACTATGTTTTGCAGATTGATTGGGAGAAAAATTTCCCATACATCTTCAAGAAGGCAGAAGATGAGTGGGAATTTGTGATGGACAGATGTTCCACGGCTGAGGTTGATGAATTTTTAAATAAAAACATAAATTCAATTTTTACGGAGAAACAACGACAGAGCAGTTTTCTTGCCTTTGAAAAAAGTCACAGCAAAAGTAAATACTACGAAATGATTGTCGATCATTTTTCAATAAAAACAGATGGGAGGATGATCGGCTACTTTTCAGGAAATCTGGAGGAGCATGATACATATTATTTGAGATATGTGAATATCCTGAAAGAATATCGTGGAAGCGGTATATCCATTGATGCAACCAAATACTTTTTGGATTTTATTTTGTCACAAACAGGAATCAGAAATGTCAGAGTGCACACAGTTCCATCCAATCTGGTACAGCTAAAAAAGATTTTAAGTTATGATTTTTCTATCACCGGACAATACCTTTCGGACAGGTGGGGCACTCTAATTGAATTTACCAAGACAGTGGATAATCACTGACAAATCATTGAAGATGACTCATTGAACTTTGAGATAAGATTTGTGAGATTGTCACTTCCACCAAGAATCAAATTTTTGATCATTTCGGATTTGAATTTTTCTGGAGAGGTTCCACTCATAAGTGACAGCATGTATGCGGAGTCGTCAAAATTGGTGATGATATTTTCCCTGCCAAGTTCCTGAATGAATTCCTCACATTCGTTTAAAATCTGATGCATGGATTTTCCGTTTAAACTATATCCCATATCCTCCATTGATTCCCGGGGGAGAAGGAAATCATAATTTTTTTCAAGAATGTTTAGCTTGTAATCGGTTTTACTCATTCCGTTTTCCAGTTCAAAACCAAATTGATCCATGTTCATCCACCATTCCGATCCTGGAGAGAGCATGGGGGGGAGAACCATGATGGAGCCAAGTGAATGGTTTTTAAAAATCCTTTTTGCAAGATCAAGGGACTTTTTTTTGGTTTCACTTGTTTCAAATGGAAGAGGTACGATGAAAGACAGTGCGGCAAAGATTTGTTCTTTCATTGCAGATTCGCAAACATTGATAATATGATCGGAATTGACGTTGGATTTGTTGTGGACATTCTTCAGAAAATCATTGTCTCCGGATTCCAGACCGAAAAAAATGCTGCGAAGTCCGGATTTTTTCAAAAGAGGCAAGTCCTTTGGATTGCAGTTGTTCATGGACGAAAAGATGGAGTAACGGACATCAAGCTTTCTTTCAATAATTTTTTTTGCGATTTCGACGATAAATTTCCATGGTGGATTTGAACCGGAAAAGCGAAAATAGCTGATGCCATCGTTTATCTTGATGCGTTCCATCTCATCCACAACGGAGGCAGGTAATCTCTTTCTGACTCCTCTACCGTTGATAAAACCGTGGGAGCAAAAAGCACATTTATTGAAACAACCCCTTGAATCATCAAGAATCCTGATTTTGAAAAAGCTGTCAATATTTGGATAGATCTTTCGGTCATAAAGTGGGAATGGAAATTGGTCAATATTTTCACAGCGTTCTTTAAGATGATATTGTTTGTTGTTGTCGAGATGGCCTTTTATCAAACTAGTCATGGCCTCTTCACCGTCGCCTGCAACGATATGGTCAAAGATCTTGCTGTAATGCTGAAAATCCGATCCAAGATATTGAATGGCCGGACCTCCGGCAATGAGTTTAATATGTGGGAAGTTTTTACGAATCTCACCGGCCATCGTCATGGCATTTTTAATCCCGTTTCCAATCCATAGTTTAAAACCAACGACTGAGACATTTTCGCGTTCTATCTTGTCCATTAGTAGTCTGGTTTTCTCCTTGGTAAATTTTTCCTCCGCCTGAAAGCGTGATTGCTGGTAGCTTCGAATAAGCGAAAGCTGTGGAACTTTTTTTTCTTCGATAATGCGGGCAAGCTCATGTGAGAAACCGGTCTTCGAATATTCCATGATTGTTCCCATGTCGTGTGGATTTTGAAAATCAATAATTTCGACTGGAATATCGTGTTTTGAAAATACACCGGCAAGACCGGCCAGTGAATTGTCAGGGATAAAGGTGTTGGCCGTCAGAAAATATCCGCCGTAGTTGATGAAAAGGATCTTTGTTGATTGTTTTTGTCTCATATATTCAACACTTGTTGGGGGTATAAGAACCTGTAAATGTTACGAGCGAATTATATCTTACACAAGAAAAGAATTCTTTACCAATCTTTACTCGACACAAATCCATGAGACGGTGAAAATATATTTAATAAATATCACGGGAAGACAGGATGTCTGATAAAAAGTTTGATGAAATAAACCATAGTGATACAGAAAGTGTGTTGGAAGTTCTTTTCGACATCAGTCTGGCTGGTTATTTTCCATTAAAAATTGACAGACACGACGATGATCCTGTGAAGATTTTTCTGGGGGACCGACGGCAATCAGGTCGTGAAAATTCCAGGGGTCGTTTCAGGGAGATGATGGAGGACGTTTTTGTTGTGAAGATTGGCAACAAAAAGGTTGGGCATATTATTGGCGGAATCCACGATTGGGGAATATACAGGTTGAAAAATTTTATTTTTGAAAGTCGAATATATGGTGGTGACGTTATTGTGGATATCTTTGCGCGGTTGGTGGATTTTTTGCATTCTGTTGGTGTTGAAAGGGTTGAGGTTGACGTAAAAAACACTGATAAAAGATTACTTGATTTGATGGCATCTTTGACTTTTTTTCCAGTGGGACAAAGTGAAAGAAACCAGTCGACTTATATAAAGATGCTTAAATTTAAAAGGGAAAAAACAAGGAATGTTTTTGAAGGCCGGTTTTGTCTTTAGTTGGCCAATATTAACCCTTAATCTCAGGAGGATGATATGAAAAAGAGATATGCAACACTTAGCTTCTAGTTCTATGAGTATGGGGGTCTTGCATTCAAGGCCCTCGTTTAAAATTTAAAAAAAACAGGTGGGAAAACGGATGGGAGCAATACAAATCAATCAGGATACATTTGCCGGGATGGGCTGGAAGATAATAGATCGTTTCGAGGAAGTTGTAAAAATTGATGGATTGAGTATTCATCTTTCAGCAATGGCCGCGCAAAATGATGACGGTGTTATCGTAACCGGAAGTGCGGGGGATTTGGAAAAATCCCCGAAGGACCGGGCACGTTATGAGCTGTTTGAAAGAATTGCAACCGTGAATGCAAGTAAAAGAAGTACATTGAATGTCTGTGATTCCCACGGAAAAGATACCGGAACGGCCAATGGCGATGAGATTTTTACTAAAAGTGCTTCAACCGATTGGAAGCTGTCGATGTCAAACGGTGTCGCCTATCATAGTGACAGGCACCAGGCCATGCAAAGGGCGATGTTTGAGCTTGTGGAAAGAGATCATATCCTGAGATCCTGGTTTGGAGAATGTGTTCCCGTGAAAATAAAGGAGCTGCCTGAAAGCATAAAAGTAGTGAATAAATTGCTTGGGGACGGTTACGATTTTAAGGCCTATATCTTTGGAGAAGAGGAGATAATTGGAACCAATGTGGTGACAGTGGGTATTTTCGGATATCCAAGAAAAAAGAGACTACCATTCATGATGGGTTTTTCCGCTGATAGCAGTATTGAGACGGCATTGGAGGGGGCCCTGAAGGAGAGCGTCCAAAGACTTGGATTTTTATATGGGGAGGATGTTTCGGATCTTCCGGCATTTGAACCGACCCCGATGTTTCATCAGGATTATTTTCTACTGGAGGAGAATTTTTGCAGAATTGGAAAATGGTTGGAAGGTGGCAATTACCAAGGGGTTTATTTTAAGAAAAAGGATCAGGATATGATGTTTGTTGATCTACTTGACAGTCCCGATATGGGGTATCTGTACAAGGTCGTGTCCAATACGCATGTTCCACTGATTTTTGGAAAAAACTATAAAATACTTGGAAAAAGTATTGAAGAGGATTTGCAAATTCATCCAATTGCCTAGCCGTCTTTCTTTCTTAGAAGTATCCAGACACCTGATTCAGGTGAAACAATTTGAAATCCATATTTAGGCAGCTTTTTTTTCAAATTGTAGAGATGAACATCCAGGGTTTTGTTGTGGACGCTTGTCCCCTTCCAGATTTCCCTTACCAGGGATTCTCTTACCATGGTGTTATTGAGGGAGTTGCTGAACAGGTTTAGAATCTGATGTTCTTTTTTTGTCAGCTCCGTAAAATGTTCGAGAATTACGCTTTGAGGAATTTTTATCGTATCATAATGTTCCTGTCTGGAGGCGTTCTCAAGCATTCTTTCAATTTTGACAACGAGTTCGTTTTTATTAAAGGGCTTGGTGAAGTAGTCCAGGGCCCCCTCTTCAAAGCAGAATCTCAATGCATCGATATCGTTGACCGAAGAGATAACGAGAAAAGGCATGTCAAGAAGCCTTTTATTGTCATCGCTGGAAAGAAAGGTCAAAAAACTACCATCCGGAAGCTTTAGGTCTGCGATAACAAGATCCGGTAAATCTTCGGCACTTTCCTCAAGTGCTGTTTTGAACTCGTCCAGGGTTTTAAAGTATCTTGTTGAATAGCGTATATCCAGGATATCCTGATAAACAAATAAACAGCCGTGATCATCTTCCAGTATCCAGATTTTCTTTTCAAATTTCATATTACCGCCCTCAGCTCGATATTCAAATTGGATCCATTGTCGGTTTCTTTAATAGCCATTGTCCCGCCACTTCTTTCTATGAGCCGTCTGGTCAGACGGAGTCCCATGCCTCTTCTGGCAAGAAGTCTTGGAATGTTTGTCTGTGCCGTCATTTCATTAAAATCCTCTTTGGAGAGTCCGGTCCCGTTGTCGTGGATTGAGATATTGATTTTATCAGAATGAGGGGACTTGATAACGGATATCCTGGGGGATCTGATATTGTTGTCCAACAGATTTTCAATGGAGTTTTTGATCACATTATAGAAAATGTGTATAAGATCAGCCCTTGGCATTGGAACTTCTGTGTCGTGCA
>JAGLPP010000007.1 GCA_023137315.1 Bacteriovoracaceae bacterium | reverse complement strand
TCGGAACTGATAAAAAAATACGACATTGATGGGGCACTTCAAACCCTCTTTGCCACCAAAACACGGGAACAAATCAACAAGATTTTTCTAATCGCTTTTTTTGGTGCCTTCACTTACACAATTGGAAAAACCGCCGCTTTACTTCTAAAGCCAAAACCACTCGTAAAACGTGCACAAAGCACAAGCCTGCTCCCACCGCAGATTTCCTCATATGGTAAACTTCAAAATGATATTCAAAAAATAAAAGCCAGAAACATCTTTGCCGCTGCACAGTCTGTTCTGCCCACGGATTTGGGAAAAACAACAGTGGCCAAACCAACCGTTGACAAAAATAAAATTTGTCTAAAATCTGAAAAAAAGAGTTCTCTTCCAATCAAGCTTTTAAGCACAATAGTCCTTCAGGATTCTGTAAAATCCATAGCCTCCGTTCAAGTAAGAAGCAATCGTAAAAAGACAATTCTGCGTGAAAATGACAAAATTCAGACCCTTGCGGAAATCGGCAGAATCAATCCAGAAAAGATCATTATAAAAAACCTGAGTTCAGGAAACTGCGAATATATACAGTCTAAAAAGAAACGCACAAAAAAAGCAAGTCCTCCAAAAGTCCTGACCACACAGAAAGGTAAAAAACTTCTGGCCCAAAAAAATCCCAACATCAAACAGGATGGTGACAACTTCTCAATCAAGAAAAAATACAGGGATGAAATAATAGCCCCAGACAAGATAGGTGATCTGCTATCACAGGCCCTGGCAACCAAATTGACAAATCCTGATGGCAGTCTGTCTTTTAAAATGACAGAAATTGTTCCGGGAAGCCTGTACTCCCAACTCAATATTCAAAACGGTGACATAATTACGAAAATCAATGGAAAGAAAATTACAAATCTGAATGAAGTCATGAGACTGTTCGGAAGAGTAAAGGATATCGATCATTTTGGACTGACACTAAAAAGAGGCGGTATCAACAAGGATATGGAATACAATTTTGAGTAACAGGATACAACCAGAAAACGGTTTTCGCAGTTTTATTAAAAGATAAATTTTATGAATGCGGAGAGCAGGAGCGAAAAAATGAAGCAAAAATGGATTTTTACCCTGATTTTAACATCATTTATCCTTCTCCCAATAGGTTCGTTTGCGCAGTTCAACAAGTATAAGTCAAAAACAAATTTCAATAACTCAAAGACAAGTCCTGCTAAACACAAAAAAATGACTCCGCAAAAATCCCCTGCTCTGAACAAAGTCACCGAAGACAGAAAAAAAAATAATAATATTGATGACTTCGGCAGAAAAACCACAAGTCCAAAAAAATCCAGCAAATATGTAGACATAAATTTTGATACTGCCTTCGGCCCGCAAGTAATTGAAAGTTTCAATTATCCAGAAATTTCACTTATTGATCTGACAAAGGACATGCAGGAACTCACGGGAATAAATTTAATTATAGACAAGGAAATCAAGGGAAAAGTCACAATAATGGCCCCAACGGCAATCACTGTCGGCGACGCCTGGAAAGCCTACCTCTCAGCACTGAACATGGCCGGTTACTCACTAGTTAAATCCGGCGCATTTTATAAAATAATTCCAAACCGTGATGTTCGCTATCATCCGACAAAAATTTATACCGGAACCTATAGCCCGAACACTGAAAATTATGTAATGAGGGTCATTCCACTGAAGTACATATCCAGCTCTGAAGTCACCAGAAACTTTCGTCCATTCATGTCCAGATTCGGAAGAATCACAGACATAAAAGAAACCAACACCATTATCGTTCAGGACACGGGAACCAACATTACAAGACTTATCCGCCTAATTCAATTTGTAGATATTCCAGGACATGAGGAATCACTGCAAATAATCAAGGTCAAATACTCCTCCGCCCAGGAGATTGCCAAGCTTCTTGACCAGATATTAAAATCCAAAACAACCAAAAAATTCAGAAGTTCACTTAAAAGAAAAACACAAAATATTTCAAAAATTATTGCAGAACCAAGAACAAATTCCATTATTACAATGGCAAATGCGGAGGGAGAAAAACAGCTTCGTAACCTCATCAATAAACTCGATGTAAGGGAAGTCACAAGCGGTGGTCAAATCCACGTTTATTATCTCAACCACGGAAACGCAGAAGACCTTTCAAAAACCCTTTCCTCCCTTGTAAGCTCTTCCGGCAGCAAATCCACCAGCAAATCCAGATTTACAAAATCCGGATTTGTCGGAAGTTCCTCGCTGTTTAATGCCGAGGTAAAAATCACTTCAGATAAATCAAACAACGCAATTGTCGTAACGGCCTCACCGACAGACTATCTCGTAATAAAGGAGATTATCAAAAAACTGGATATTCCACGCGACCAGGTCTACGTTGAAGGCATGATAATGGAGACCAATGTTTCCAAAGGACAGGATGTGGGGATCACCCTGATTGGTGCCTACGGCACCGGGGGAACGGAAAGAATCGGTTACGGCGGTCAAAACAAGGGTGATATCGTCAACCTTCTCACCGACAACATTACAAGCCTGGGTGGTCTTTTCGCCGGAGGTGGATTCGGTAAAAAAGTGACCGTTAGTATGGGAGGAGAGGAAAAGCAAGTCAGAAGCGTGATGGGATTGATTTCCGCCATTGCCACCGACAATAACACAAACGTTCTGGCAACCCCGCAGCTTTTGGTTTTAGACAACGAGGAAGGCGTGTTTGAAGTCGGCGAAACCATTCCTACACCGGAAAGATCCACCGCTGCCAACGGTTCAACAACAGTCGCCATCAAGCAACAGAAAGTCGGCATGACACTTAAAATCTCACCGCAGATTAACAAGATAAGCCGTTTTGTAAAACTTAAAATTGATCAGAAGATTGAAGACTTCTCAGAAAGACAGCTACCTGCTGGCGTGGCAAACGACGGCATAGCGACCACAACCAGAAGTACCGTCACAACAGTTGTTGCCCGTGACATGGACACAATTGCCATGGGCGGACTCATGAGAGACAAGGAAGTAACCATAATCTCAAAGGTTCCAGTCCTTGGAGATATTCCCATTCTTGGGTGGCTTTTCAAATCCAAGGGAAAAAGAAAAACCAAGGTAAACCTGTTATTTTTCCTCACGCCAAGAATTCTTGCTTCCTACGAAAAAGCAAATGCAAAAAATCTAAAGGATATCATAAACCGACGGGCAACCCATCTTAAAAAAGTTCTAGGCGATGAAGACCCATTTGGTACAACAGTCAAGGGCCTCTACGAAAAGGCAAAAAAACAGGAACAAGGACCGTTATATGATCCAGATACAAGAAATATTAACGAAGGCACAATAGGTCCTCAGTCAAATTCATTTAAATACAAGGTTCCCGATTACAGTACCATTATTCAAAAAGTTATAACCAAAAGGGCATCTGTTGATAAATCCGTGGTAGAAACGGAGAAAAAATGAAGTTGA
>JAGLPP010000069.1 GCA_023137315.1 Bacteriovoracaceae bacterium | reverse complement strand
TACAATTTTTTCTAATTATCCTTGCGGGGATGTTTATTTTTAGAAAAAAAATCAGTCAATATATTAATATGCCGCTTTTGTATGTTGCCCTGGCCGTAAATCTGGTTGGTTTTTATTTGTCATACGCAAGGGGTGCTCTTCTTGGATTTCTTATTGCCATGCCTTTTTTCTTTTTCAGGCGAAACATAAAAATGTTTGCATTTACTGTTGTAGGGATATTAATTGTATCAGGACTTGCATTTTTGTTTGTTCCCAAAATTCAGGGTTTTGTTTTTGATTTGGATCGGGTTACCTCCACCAATCATCGTCTGTCACAATATCATGCCGCGTGGAAGGTCGGACTTGAGCGTCCATTTTTTGGTTTGGGGTATAGAAATTTCGAACCCAACGTAAGAAAATTGAAATCGAAGTGGAAAATTCCGTTTGAGTGGAGAGGTGGGCACGGCCATAGCAATTTCTTTGAGCATCTGGCTTCAACAGGTTTTTTGGGACTTATTGCCATCCTGCTTTTTCATATTTTCTGGGCATGGGAATCCTGGCGTAGACGTGATCCATTTGGCGATTTTTGTCTTGCCTTTATTGTGGCGTTGTTTGTATCCGGCCAGTTTCAATACACTCTTGGAGACGGGGAAAATCTTTTTCTGATAATGGTTGTTTATGCGCTTTCACAGATAAAACCTGAAATTCTCACGAAAACTGAAAATTAGCCTCTATTCTTTCGACGATCTGGCTTCCTATGGCCAGCGAAGCAGTTGCTGCTGGTGATGGGGCATTAAGAACATGCACAAAATATTCAGTCTGGATAATGCGAAAATCATCAACCAACACACCACCTTTTTCCAGTGCCTGAGCACGGACACCTGCTTCTGTTGGAATAAGATCATCGGACTCAATGCTTGGAATCAGTCGTCTGACTGCTTTTAAGAATGCCTTTTTGCAATAAGACATATACATCTCACGTATTCCCATTTTCCAGTGCTTTAGTGCCATTATCCAAAATGAGGGATAAAAAATGATTTCAAGAAATTCCCTTAAATGGAAACTTGTTTTTTTATATCCTTCGCGTCTGAAAGCAAGAACGGCATTCGGACCGACTTCTCTTTCACCGTCGATCATTCTTGTAAAATGCACTCCGAGAAAAGGAAATTCTGGATCAGGAACGGGATAAATTAAATTATTCACAAGATGATTTTTTTGTGGATTAATTTTGTAATATTCCCCTCTGAATGGAATGATTTTAAGTCCTGGTTCCATTCCGGAAAGTTCAGCAACATGGTCAGAATAAAGACCCGCGCAATTAACAAGGTATCTGCTTTTAACAACTTTTTGTGACGTGTGTATGTTGAGCAGTTTTTCCTTTAGTTTAATTTTTATAACTTTGTTATTCAGAAGGACATTTCCTCCCATTGATTCAAACACTTTTTTGTACGCATTTACAACTTCAGTATAATTAATAATACCTGTAATTGGGATAAAGATTGCCTTGAGTGCAGTTACGTTGGGCTCCATCCTTCTAATTTCTTCCGGGCCCAAAAATTTAAGGCCAAAAATGCCGTTTTGTCTGCCTTTTTCCATTAAGGCTTCAAGCCCCGGCAGTTCTTCTTTGGATGTGGCAACAATCAGTTTACCTGTTGTTTCATATTTAATGTTATGTTCATTACAAAAATCGTGCAGTAGCTTGATCCCATCCCGGGTATTGCGTGCCTTTAACGATCCTGGTTTGTAGTAGATGCCGGAATGAATGACTCCGCTGTTGTGGCCTGTTTGATGTTTGGCAACACAATCCTCTTTTTCCAAAACAGCTATCTTGAGATTGGGATATTTTTGTGCAAGTTGCATGGCCGTTGACATGCCAATAATACCCGCACCAACAATTGTTATATCAAATGTATCAGTATGCATTTTTATTTATAAACCCCTTGAAGAATGTAAGAAAGATTATTCGTATATCGAGCCATAGTGACCAGTTTTTGATGTAATGGATATCGCATTCGATTCTTTTTT
>JAGLPP010000068.1 GCA_023137315.1 Bacteriovoracaceae bacterium | reverse complement strand
AAGTTTGAAACTATTTAAATTGTGGAAAATTTGCTTCATTTCTTTTAAGGCTTTCTTGTCCTCAGCTTTGAGAAGTTTTAGAAGCATCTTTGATTCATTTTTGAGAAATGTGATGGGATCGTTTAGATTAAGAGTCATTTTCATCTCCTGTTGTAAATACATTAATGTTAGTTCGCAAAACAAATAATGTTGTTACAAAGTAGATTCCAACAACATGATGAGGTCTGACGTAGTCTTAGTGCGAACGCCAGGCAAGACCTAATTACCTTTTAAAAATAATGTATTATGAGAGCGTAGATGTCAACAAGGAAACGAAAATAGGTATGACAGAATTTAATTCCAAGGTTATTAAGTTTTGTTAGACGGATCGCGGAAAAGAAATATTTTAATGAGTGAAGTGTGCATGAAGCTCTGAGATCATGAAATCGAATTATTGGAAGATTTATTTCACTTAGAAACAATCTTAAATACCTAGACTGTTCCCCTGTTTCCCATCCTCGAACTCTAGGTAATACAAACTCATCTACTTTATTTTTAATGCGATTTGGCCTGCGACCGACACTTTTTTCCAAAATCGACTCACAATCCACTTATCTTTTTCCAAACATATCATCACCAGAACTAAGTCTCCCAATTGACGGATTATTCTTAACCTCTGTGTATCGTATTTTTAGCATGTTTATCAAAAACGCATCATCACTTGTTGCCGGTTTATATCCCTGCTCCAACATTTTTGCAATTTTTGAATATATAAAAATGCGTGGTATAAAAAACCAAAAAATTCCAACTGATAAAATCGTAAAAAAGAGATATCTCATGCCCAACCACCAAGAATCTCTTCTTGCAACACAAAAGGGCCCACAAAGATATAACCAAATATCTGGTTTTGTTTCAAGCTCAATCACCTGCAAAAACCTGGGGTCAATCAACTTCAGTTTTTCCATACATGCTTCCGGCACTTTTTTTCTTCGATCATCATTCTTCTATTTCTCAAAATACCATATTCTATTTTTTTGATTATAGTCTTTGTACTAGATAAGAGATTTGTCTATACACTTGAAGCGAAAATATAAATTCCCTACATCCTTGATACTGTACGATTGAATCATTGTTTTTCATATCCGATCTCCCTTTTTAAAAAATCAAATTAATTATACCAATCGCGATTCACTTTTCAAGCGCACTACTCAGAGAAAGTATTACGCACCTGCTTGACTTGAAGGCCTGGCCATCCTAAATATTCCGAATGTCAAAATACATCCGCATAGTTATCATTTCGCTTATTTTGCTGGGAGCATACCCACTCTACAAAATGACATGCCTGTTTTTTCAAATACATCAATTAAAAAACAGCTATATTAAAATCACCCCCTCAAAAAACGGTGTCCAATACAGCATTACAAATAAAAAACCAAAAGAATGGATATCAAATCCAACAATTAATTCCAAGGCCTCTCATGCAATTGTCATCAGCGAGGACTGGAATTTTTACAACCACAAAGGAATTGATCCTGCCCAAATAAAGGAAAGCATTCTTGAGCATTTCTTTTTTAATAAAAGATGGCGCGGCGCAAGCACCATCACACAACAGCTGATAAAAAACCTTTTTTTGAATTCAAACAGAACAATCAGCAGAAAATTCAAGGAACTGATTATGGCACTGTATCTGGAGCGGATTCTGAGTAAAAATCAAATTCTGGAACTCTATCTCAACATCATTGAATACGGTGACGGCCTTTACGGAATCAAAGCGGCATCACAACATTATTTTCAAAAGAAATTCCAGGAACTCACACCAAAAGAAGGTGCCTTTCTTGCCATGCTGCTTCCCAATCCAAAAAAATATTCATTATCCTTTCGTGGAAAACAACTGACTCCATACGCCAAAAAAATAATCGAGAGCATTCTGCATAAACTCAGCGTAACCAAATACATTACCCATGAAGAAAAGATTGAGGCCCAAAAAATGCCATTTTCGTGGGAGTCCACATAGGAAAAAACTTCTTAAATCCTGAAATTCTGATTTCATCCAAAAAACACATTATAATGATTAAGGGCCTAAAAAGGAGCATGGGATGAAAATTACTAAACTTATTCTATTGACCACCGTCTTACTTCTCGGTATCAGCGTCATCGGATGCACCATATTTAAAAGGACGCCCGCCCAATCCTCATGTGAACCAAAAAACACCACCAATCAGGGCACACATTTTGAGGACTACGAGCGCTGTCGCGACCTGTAAATACAACTTTCCAACACATCTTCAAAGTGGTATTTCAGCTTCCTGACCTTGGGAGGCGTACACATGAAGTACTTCATTATTCTGTTATTCTTTGTTCTTGTAGTTGAAAATGCCTGGCCGGTAAACACGGAAGTAAAAGGTTTTATCGCCCTTGATCTCCTCAAAATCGTAAAGGAAAATAAAAAAGAAACATCATTCCAAACCGGAATAGGTGTTTTGGACCTGAAATTTTATGCCACTCATGACGATCTTTCGGCCAAGATAAAACTCGATCTCGACGATAGCAAGATCGATGAGGCCTACAATATTTTCGAAGAGGCCAATATCTCCTGGAGAATTTCAAATTACTTGAAAATCACTGCAGGAAAAGGCCTGGTTCCATTCCATCAGAAACACTTCGGAGTTATTGAAAGTTCCTACGTTGATGGCGGCTCGGTACTCGGAGCGGAAAACTCCTGGCGAGACCAGGATAACAAACTTCTAACCATAATTAGTATCGGCAATTATAATATGAACGTCATCAACCACATGACCTTCTATGGGGACAGCAAGCAGGTGGAAAAGGACGAATTCAACCAGCCAAAAATTGATCCGATAAAAGACGAAATCACCTATACCAGGGCACAAAAATTCAGAACAGATAATGAACGTGGTTTTGCCGATAAAATTCAGATTTTTATGGGCCCATACTCAATTTACACTTCCGGGATTTACTACTTTAACGATATCCACCCAAAAGAAAGCTGGGCCGTCGACATTGGTGGAAACTATAAAAAAGACAAATTCGAAATATGGACAGAGGCCATGTATGGTTTCCATTCCACACATCCAAAAGCAAAATACGCATCTTGCAAACAATATGAGAAATTTTTTCAACTTGGAGGAGAGCTTTACCTCACCCACCTCATAAATCTCCTCACTAATTTTGAATTCATCCTCGTAACCGACAATACATGGACGGGCCCACAAAACAAGGACAACAATTTCAAGCTCGCCGTTGGCACAAAATTCAAGGTCAGAAAAAATGGTTTTTTCGTGGTTGGCATCCTTGGTGAAAAAAAACATCGTTGGATCAATAATCAGTCACTGGATTCCAAAAAGGCCATGGAAATTGCAGCAAAATTTTCTTTCTGGTTTTAATGATGAATTTAGTTGGAACAACGCCATGAAGTTCCTATAATGAATTATGAAAATAAAACTGGCAGTCTTTGGCTCACCTATTTTGCATAGTCTTAGTCCAATAATTTTTAATAAATTTTTTTCCATCTCAAAAGACGACGGGGAATATGTTCGCATCCATGAGGATAATCCTGAAATGGCCGTACAAACCATGAAAGACATGGAACTCACGGCCGCCAGCATTACATCCCCATTGAAAAAATCCATAATTGAACATCTTGATGAAATCTCACATGACGCAAAACAGATCGGGGCAGTCAACACCATAATCAAAAAAGGCAAGTTGCTCACAGGACATAATACAGATTGGATTGGTGTAAAAAACCTGATCAAAAGATACGAGAACGAAGAAGGAGTCACGTCAAAATTCACATCTGCGCTCGTCATCGGAGCAGGTGGTGCTTCTCATGCAGTGATTTATGCACTGAAAGATCTGGGCATTGAACCAACCATCGTCAACAGGACATTGAATCGTGCAAAGGAACTTGCAAAAAAATATGAATGTTCCCATATTCCAATAAAAAAACTTCCAAAGGAAATTCAAAAACACAGGCTTGTCATTTCAACTATTCCCGATACCAGTGAAGTTCTCAAGTATTTGGCCCTTACCTCAGATCATGTTTTATTTGATGCCAACTATAAAAATCCAGGAAACCTGCTGTCGCAACTTAAACAAAAACCACGACTCATAACTGGAAAACAGTGGCTGTTGGAACAGGCGCTATATGCGTTTGAACTCATTTTATCCAAAAAGGCCCCTTGTATCAACAACCTGATTTTGAACAAAAAAGATCTCGTTGAAAGAATTCAACATGGCACCATTGATATTGACGGCGATGATACAGAACTTATTCAAAACATTCGTCAAAAACTTTGTCCACTAATTCTTGGAACAATTAAAAACGAGGAATATGCCCAATTACGCAAGGTTCACTTCTGGGTTGGAAGACCAGGGCCGTCTTTAAACTTTTCAGAAATGGACATGTATCTGAATCCGATGAGAAAAAATCCACATGAAATGGCCCGTATCATCCTTTCGGAATTTAACCAGCTATACACATGATCTTCGATATTATCCTAACACGACAGCCAACTAAATTGCTACAGTATGGTTTTTTTCAGGGGTTGTTAATTTGTCCTTTTTAAGGGAGTATTTAGCGGTTATTTTTAACCTAGCTTAGGAGAAAACACATGAGCAAGCATCCACAATTTAACAAAGCACTTGAAGTTGGACGTCCTCCAAACATAAAAAAACTATTCCCAAACTCAAAAGCTCTTATCGTCAGTGGCAAAATTATTGATCGCGCTTGTCTTAAAAAAGGCAACGCCATGACCATTGCCGCAAACGGAAGAAACAATATTATTATTCGCGGAACCTTGAAGGCCGCCCAGCGTGCCAACGCTGCAATACTCATTGAAATTGCAAAATCAGAAGGTGGCGCCAGCTCATATTGCGCAGTAAACTACTGGAACATGGCCCGTCAGGTTGATCAAATCATGAACGAACTCGGCATCACTGTTCCCGTGGCCATCCATGCCGATCACTACGGCATAAAAAAACAAGAAGACCTTGATTCTGCAAAAACAGAAGTTCCAACCATGTTTGAAGCTGGAATCACTTCCATTGCCATTGATGCCTCACATATGCCTGATGATGATAATCTTCTTGCAAATCTCGCACTTTACAAATCGGCCGTTCCAAGATGGGCAGGTTATGAAACTGAGATTGGTGAAATCAAGGGAAAAGACGGCCTCTCAACAAAAGACGAGGCAACATTTATGATTCGCGGACTAAACGCCCACGGTATCCATCCTGAATGGATTGCACTCAACAATGGTACCACCCACGGTATTGAGGCCACAGGCGGTGGAATTCAGATTGATCTGACTGCACAAATCCATGAAGCAATTTCACGTTACAATGTTTCCGGTGCCCAACACGGAACAAGCGGCAACAACTCCGACAAGCTACGTGACATTGCCTCCAAAACAAACACCACAAAAGCAAACGTTGCCACAGCACTTCAGATGGTTTCATGGGGTGTTGAAGTCAACGAATTTGGAAACGCCATCCTCGATAAAAACAAAAACTTCAAAAAAGTTGGAAATAAAGGCATTACTGACGAACTCTGGAGTGAAATGGTTGAATATGCCGATAAACAGGGATGGAATGGCGGAAACTATAAAAAGCTAAACCTTCCCTTTGAAAACAAGATTAACAGCTTGCCAAAGCATATTCGCGATAGAAGTGAAAAAGATGTCGAGGAATTCGTATACAACATGCTTGTTAACGTCTTTAACGCCAAGGATACAGCAAATCATGGAATCGACTCCATTATGGAAGCAAATTCATATGACCTGGGCCAAAAGAGTGAAAAACAGGAAAACGAATCCGAGTGGACTGAATCCAAAATTCGTGAAATGGCAAAATCCATAGAGTCCGACAAGGGGCCGGAAGGCGATTTTGACGATTAAAACAAGACATTCTTGAAGGAGCGACGCGTTATTGCCGTCTTGAAAATTATTTTTCTTATGTCGTACAATATATGTATGATTGTGTTGTTTGATTTCAAATGGAGCATCTGCTAAATGGCAAAAGTATCCCAGTTAAGCGACGACCAGCTAAAAAAAATGATTACCAAGCACCGGAAAATACTGGACAAGCTTCTTAACGAGAAAAATAAACGCGGCCATAAAACAGACATCAGTACCGAGTCAATGGACGATCGGAACGAACCTCCAAAATACATGTTTGACCTGGAATCTGAACATATCGATCAGAACGCTATTGAAGAATCCGTGGCCGCAGACAAACAAAGCACAACACAATTTCGAGTCACACAGCTACTCAAACTTACCCCAAAACAGCTCGAAGAACTCAACCGGGAAGCACGCAAAAAAAGAATTGAAAAAGGCACCAGCACCACCATTACCGCAAATATTCCAAGCAAAAAAACAAAAAAGGTGAAAAAGAAGAAAAAGACCGCCGATTGATCTTCATCATTTCACGAAATTATTTATGTAAATATAATGTATAAGAGGGAGTCGTATGAAAACAAAAAAAATGGTTGCGGTTTTTGTCCTTTTATCATCAATATGCGTGGCACGTGTTTCACACAAGTCGATTTATGGTGATGACAACCGTGAAGAAGCGAGAAATTACCACGATCATTCCATCGCTGACATGGCCTCTTCTGTTGCAGCAATGGTTCATGTAAATGATCTGACGGATCTTGGCGGAAATCTTTTTGACTTTGGAAAAACAACTCTCGGTGAGGCCGTGAATCTCTGTCCCGGCGAAATTTATGCCGACCAATATTCTCTTGCTGCATGCTCGGGTTTTCTGATTTCCAGTGATATTCTTGTGACTGCCGGGCATTGCGTTTTAAACATGAATGATTGCAATAACTATAAATGGGTTTTTGATTATTATGATGATAGTGAAACATTTGACGGAAACAATATCTATTCCTGCAAGAAAATCATTGATCAAAAATACAAGGAAAGTAGCTGGTCGGTAAAAGACTACGCCATCATCAAACTTGATCGTCCAGTATCAAAAAGATCACCACTGAAATTCAGAAAATCCGGACGTCTCTCAAAAAAAGACAACCTTGCCATCATTGGCCACCCTGCCGGTCTTCCAATGAAAATCGCAGGAGATGCAAAAAAACAAAAGTGGAGCAAGGATGAAAAGAGTTCCTTTATAAAAAGCCTGTTTAAAAAATATTATTATTTCAGGGCCGACCTCGACTCTTTTGCTGGAAACTCAGGTTCTCCGGTCATTAATACTGATAATGGCATGGTTGAAGGCATTCTTGTTTCCGGAGCACGTGATTTTATAACTACCTATAATTATGGTGATCCCTGCAGGACTCACGCTCGATATCAAAATCACGACAGCGAAGCGGAAGAAACTGTATTCAAAATAACCAGGATAAAAATTCTAAAAAAATTGTAACGTTGAAAAACTTCACAGTTTTCGGTTCAGACAAGAATCTATACGAATTCGATTTAATAGAATCAGAAAAAGCAACTAACCAAGTGTAAGGAATGACAAAAAACAATAACATGATAGAAGCTATAAAAATACGTAAATCAGTTCGTGTATATAGCGATGAATCTCCAAGTCTCGAAGCTGAAAATCAAATTAATCAAATCCTGGATCAAAGAATTGAAACTCCGTTCGGGAATTACCCGCGTTTTAAACTAATCAGCTTCAAAGATTCAAAGAGCGAAGACCTAAAGGGACTTGGAACCTATGGAATGATCAAAAACTGCAAGAGCTATATCGTTGGACTTATTAAAGATAACAAATGCAATCTGGAAGACTTTGGTTACGCTTTTGAGAAGATCATTCTGGAACTTACAAACATGAATCTTGGGACCTGCTGGCTTGGTGGCACCTTTACCAAATCAAGTTTCGCCGAAAAATCCGGGGCACTCGATTCTGAAATCATTCCTGCAGTTGTAGCGCTTGGAAATGCCTCAGAGAAAAGCAGTATTGCTGATAAAATTATAAAACTCTCCGCAGGTTCGCATAAAAGAAAACCATGGAAAGAAATTTTCTTCAACCAAAGCTTTAAACACCCAATCGAAAAAGAAGTTGCCACCGAATGGAAAATCCCTCTAAAAATGGTGAGGATGGCCCCCTCTGCGTCCAACAAACAGCCGTGGCGGGTCGTTATTGACCAGGACAAGCAACAATTCCACTTCTTTCTTCAACACTCAAAAAGCTATCGCAAGATGGGTAGGTTTTTAAAACTGGCTGATCTGCAACACATTGATGTGGGAATTGC